>NZ_BAAJLT010000009.1:0-263250 GCF_057552975.1 Alteromonas sp. 5NW40-0090 | reverse complement strand
AAAAAAGGGGCATTCGCCCCTTTGTTCTTGCCTAACGTAAGTAGGGTAGACAGGTTGTTACATCGACATAACTAATGAATTCAACCTCTATTCAATCAGACAACTTCTCTCAACTTCTTGCATCACAAAGTTAGAAGAGACACTTTTTATTTCTTTTAATGCGGAAATAGCAACAGCATATTATGGACATCCCTTGTTTTTAGCGTAGCGCCAACCAAAACATGAAAAAAGTGCTTGTGGTCAAAGCTTTGAATATTCTGTACGGATAATTCGACAACTTTTCCATTGTTATCTTTATCAATAGGGGGAGTAATTTTCCATTTTCTTAAATCAAACTTTTCAGCTGGAAGTGCTCAAACATTAGCAATATCCGAAGTGTGAATTAATGGAAGAAGCATTAGAACCGGCGTAGCCTATGTCGTAACGGAAACGTCAAATAACGAAAAGCCAAAAGGCATTATTTTTATTTTAGACATTTAAACCCCCTCGTAGATAATCGCTTAGCTATTCAACTCATACTTATGACTATGCACACGGCAATATTTAGCGCGATAAGTGAACTTTTTGGTAATACCGAAAAAACACTGAACACTATATTCTTCATCTGCTGTTTATTTGAGGCCGTTTCGCTAAGTTTTGTTCGGAAAGGCTTTGATAACCCCAAAGGAAAGACACGGAAAATTTCTCTTAAAGTGTGTAGAAAATTCTTTCAATACATTTTGCAGTAGCAGTCTTGTTTCATATCTTCCTGAAATACAAAGAAATATATTGTGGTATAGAAACTGCAAATTCAAATTACACATAGTAATTAAAATTAGCGCGCTGACCGACATAGATTGATTTTTCAGCGACAGGATCGTTAACCAAATAAATTGTTAACCAAAATATGAGCAGTTCACAGTTGGTCAAGGAGTGAGGCATGAACGTTTTAAAGTGGGTTTATTCAGCTATAGTTCTTTCAGTTGTAATAGCATTAATCGGTTTGTTCGGACAGGGTAAGCTTTCAATTAGCCAAGCAACGGCTGATGACGCTGAACGCACTGTTCATGCAGATATCGTCAAAGTTGAACAGACATTATCACTTGTAGAGTTTGATTTATCCAAAAAGGCGCATCTGCTTAGAAAAACACGCTTAGATTTTTATGTTAAGCAGGCAAAACAAGCTGATTTAAGAGGCTGGAAATTCAAACGTGACGAGTTTGTCGAGCGCGCTGAGAACATCCTTAACCACCATCTTTCACAATATGCGAACGATATCGCTCGAGAGACAGAGAGCTACACCGCACAGGCAATTTAGCCCAAACATCATTACTGAAAACGCCCTTTACGTTTTGAGAACGTAAGGGGCGTTTTTGACTTTCATATCCACACAAATTTCAGGCAAAGAAAAGCGAAGCTTAAGCTTCGCTTTAATATTGTTTTCGTTGCTATTCTACTTCTACGATTTTCAGGGTATTAGTTGCGCCTACTTTTTCCATTTCATCGCCATAAGTCAGAATGATACTGTCTCCGCTTTTCACCAAGCCTTTTTCTTTAAGTGATGCAATGACATCGTACTTCAATTTGCCAGGCTCACTGTTAGATGAGTCGAAGAAAACCGGCTTAACGCCACGGCAAAGCGCCATTGTATTCAGCGTTGATTCGTGACGAGACATCGCAATAATTGGCAGAGCTGTAGTGATGCGTGACATCAATGTTGGCGTAGTTCCGCTTTCAGTTAAACCTACAATCGCTTTAACGCTTGGCAAGTGGTTTGCAGCGTATACAGCAGAGAGGGCAATTGATTCGCTAGTAGATGAAAACTGCTGGTCCATGCGGTGCTTAGAGATTTTAACGCTCGGATGGGTTTCTGCACCTTCACACACTCGGGCCATAGCAGCAACCGTTTCGATAGGGAAGTTACCTGCGGCAGTTTCAGCTGAAAGCATAACCGCGTCAGTGCCATCAAGTACGGCGTTTGCAACGTCCATTACTTCTGCACGCGTTGGCATAGGGCTATCAATCATCGACTCCATCATTTGAGTCGCAGTAATAACCACTTTGTTCAGTTGACGAGAGCGGGCGATAAGCTTTTTCTGAACGCCTACAAGTTCTGCGTCTCCAATTTCAACACCTAAATCACCACGGGCTACCATAACGGCGTCTGACGCAGTAATGATGTCGTCCATGGCTTCATCAGAAGCTACCGTTTCAGCACGTTCAACCTTCGCACAAATTTTTGCGTAGCAACCTGCCGCTTCAGCAAGCTCTCTAGCATAATTCAGGTCTGCACCGCTTCGAGGAAATGAGACCGCAAGGTAATCAACACCAATCTTGGCCGCGGTTTTGATGTCTTCTTTATCTTTGTCGGTAAGGGCATCAGCAGAAAGCCCACCGCCTTGACGGTTTATGCCTTTATTGTTTGAAAGTTTACCACCTACGGTGACCTCAGTAAGCACCTTGCGACCTTCAACACCCGTTACGCGAAGCTGAATACGGCCGTCATCAAGAAGAAGAATGTCGCCTGCAGATACATCATCAGGAAGCGCTTTGTAATCAATGCCTACCTGGTTAACATTGCCTTCATCGCGACCAAGCTCTGCGTCTAGGACAAACTTAGCGCCTACGTCCAGGTGAACAGCACCTTCTGAAAAACGAGCGACACGAATTTTAGGACCTTGAAGATCGCCTAAGATAGCTACGTATTTACCTAAGTTTTTTGCAGCCTGACGAACGCGCTTGGCACGCTCGATATGATCTTCAGCCTGCCCGTGAGAAAAGTTCATACGCACTGTATTCGCGCCTGCCGCTATTAGCGCCTGGATTTTTTCAAGTGAGTCTGTTGCAGGTCCTAGGGTGGCAAGAATTTTCGTTCTTCTGGTCATGTGATTCCGTCGCTGTTTCTAAGTTAGAAAAGACAAAGAGTGATAGGTATTCCACAATGGGAAAATACCTGTAATCGCTTTACGTAATTTTATTACAGAATAATAGTTGAATTTGACAATAATGTGAATGAAATAAACAAAAACGCCTAACTGGCTCGACCAGTTAGGCGTTCTTCTGGGTTCATTAGCCGCTAATTGCTACGGCAATAAATGCGACTATGATCAGTGTAATGGCGATTTAATCGCCGCGTTTCTCGTATCGTGAACCCCGAAGTGTGTCTTTAACACGCTTAAGGTTTTCTCTGAACTTATTACCACGGCGCAACGTGAATCCAGTTGCAAGCACGTCAATGAGGGTGAGCTGCGCAATGCGAGACGCCATAGGCATATACATATCAGTATCTTCTGGTACTTCCAACGACAGTACGTAGCTGCACTCTTGAGCCAATGGGCTGTCCGCTGACGTAATACCAACAACTGTGGCATCGTTCATTCTGGCGATCTGCGCTATCTCAACAAGACTCTTTGTACGACCAGTATGACTTATAAGTACAACTACATCTCCCGCCGAACAATTCATACAGCTCATACGCTGCATCAGGATGTCTTCAAAGTACACAACGGGGACGTTGAATCGAAAGAATTTATTCAGCGCATCGTGAGCGACAGATGCTGAAGCACCCAGGCCAAAAAACGAAATTTTCTGAGCCTGAGTCAGCAGGTCGACTACACGATTAACAACATTGACGTTAACCGACTGACGGGCAACTTCAAGCGAGGCCATAGTCGACTCAAAAATCTTATTCGTGTATTCATCCGGACTGTCATTTTCATCAACGTGTCGGTTAACGTACGGCGTGCCATTTGCCAAACTTTGCGCTAAATGGAGTTTAAAGTCTGGAAAGCCTTTCGTATCGAGCCTTCGACAGAATCGGTTAACAGTAGGCTCACTAACATCCGACATCTTAGCTAGGGTTGCTATACTAGAATGAATGGCTGTTTGTGGATTAGCCAAAATGACTTCAGCCACCTTTTTCTCAGATTTGCTGAATGCCGCTTGATTTTGTGTGATTTTTTCTAAAATGTTCATACAGATATAGCAATTAGTTAGCACAATTTATTGTAAGGTACACCTGTAATAGTACCCAATGTGACGTCTGTGACAAGAAAAATGTAATTTTTTGACAAATTTTGTTGTTTTTCACAGGGTAAATAAGGGTAAACTGAGGGAAATGGTAAAGATTCAGATCCTATGGTTGGTTCAAGTTGTAATTTTACTACATTTGGTGTTAACTATACGGTAAAAATAGTCGTTAGTGTTGTAAACAATTTTATAATACGCTGCGAGCATATACATTTATAAGGTCGACGAATATGGTATTGGATAATTCCTACGAGCCCTGTGATTTTGTACTTTTTGGTACGCTGGGAGATCTTTCACGACGCAAGTTATTGCCTTCTTTATATCAGTTAGAAAAAGCTAACTTGATGCACCCAGACACTACTATTGTTGGTGTGGCGCGTCAGGAAATGGAGCTTGAAGCATATATTGAAGAAGTTCACGCCAACCTTATTAAGTTTGGTGAAAAGAACTTATGTGAAGAAACTTGGGAACGCATGAAAGCGCGTTTGCATTATGCATGCGTAGACATGAAAGATGTGGAAAGTTACTGCGTTTTAGACGACCACGTTGACCCAACTCGCACCATGGTGTGTTACTTAGCTACACCGCCTGCTATTTATGGCGACATTTGTCGCGGCCTACATAGCTGCAAAATTATCGACTCAAGTGTTCGTGTAGTGCTTGAAAAGCCAATCGGTCACGATTTGGAATCGTCGAAAGTTATCAATGAACAAGTTGCTGAATACTTCGACGAAAAACAGATTTACCGCATTGACCACTATCTAGGTAAAGAAACGGTACTTAACTTAGTATCGCTTCGTTTTGCTAACTCTATTTTTGCAACAAACTGGGATCACAACTGTATTGACCACGTACAAATTTCAGTTGCAGAGTCAGTCGGTATTGAAGGGCGATGGGGCTATTTCGACGACGCGGGACAAATGCGTGACATGGTGCAAAATCACCTGTTACAAATTCTAAGCTTGGTTGCAATGGAGCCGCCAACAACGTTAGATGCCGACAGCATTCGTGATGAAAAGCTTAAAGTGCTTAAAGCGCTTCGCCCTATCAACTCGTTTAACATTAACGAAAGCACGGTACGCGGTCAGTACACGTCTGGTTTTGTTAAAGGCGAAGAAGTACCTGGTTACCTTGAAGAAGAAGGTGCCAATACACAGAGTAAAACTGAAACCTTTATTGCAATAAAAGCTGAAATTGACAACTGGCGTTGGGCCGGCGTGCCATTTTACCTGCGCACAGGTAAGCGTATGCCGACTAAGGTGAGTGAAGTTGTTATTTACTTCAAACGCCAACCGCATAACCTATTTGGTGATAGCTTTAAAAACCTTCCACCTAACAAGTTGGTTATTCGTCTACAGCCTGATGAGGGCGTAGAAATCACCGTAATGAATAAAGTTCCGGGCCTGACCAGCTCAGGTTCGATGGATCTTCAAAAATCTAAGCTTAACCTTAGTTTCTCCGAAGCGTTCGCTGACGAGCGTATCCCTGACGCATACGAAAAGCTGCTCCTTGAGGTCATGTTGGGTAATCAGGCGCTGTTTGTTCGTCGCGATGAAATTGAACAAGCCTGGACATGGGTAGATTCAATTCTTGAAGCGTGGAAGCAATCAAGCGAGCCGCCTGAGCCATATCAAGCAGGTACATGGGGTCCGGTAGATTCTATTGGCCTTCTTGCGCGTGAGAATCGCAGCTGGTATGAAAGCAAAACAGTGAAGAAGAAATAATATGGCGTTAACAACTCTATCATTTGAAACACCTGACGCACTGACAGATGCATTCGCGCATGACTTAGTCAGTATTTTGAAAACAGGTATTAAGACTCGCGGTCGTGCGTCGCTTGTGGTGAGTGGGGGGCGTACTCCACTGGCGCTGTTCAAGCAGCTTAGCGAGACCGATTTAGAGTGGGATAAGGTTGACATTACCCTTGCCGACGAACGCTGGGTTGAAGAAGGCCACGAGGCCAGCAACACCAGCTTAGTGAAAAACAACCTAATTCAAAATAAAGCCGCACCAGCTCGTTTTATCGAACTTAAAAGCGATGTTGGCGATGCAAACGAAGGCGTAAATACAGCTGAGTCTAACCTAGCTAGCATGACACAGCCTTTTGACGCATTGATTCTTGGCATGGGGGAAGATGGGCATACAGCATCGCTTTTCCCGTGTTCAGAACAAGTACTTGACGGCTTAGATATGAGCAGCGGCAGAACTTGCATTGCTGTTCAACCTACAACAGCACCTCATCAACGTATTTCATTAACGCTACCTGCGTTACTCAATAGTCGAAATATCTTTTTACACTTAACGGGTGAAAAGAAAAAGCAAGTTCTGCTAGATGCTATTGAAAATGCTACCGAAGCGCAAAAGCCCATCACCGCGGTTGTAAATAGAGCACCGGTCACTCTGATGTGGGCGCCATAGGAGACAAAAAATGAATCCAAAAATTGCTGAAGTTACGCAACGTATTATCGAGCGTAGCAAAGAAACGCGTAAAGCGTATTTAGAAAAGATTGAAGACGCACGTCGTCAAGGCCCACATCGTGGCGTCTTGTCATGCGGCAACTTAGCGCATGGTTTTGCGGCCTGTGGAACGAGTGAAAAAGCCGACCTTCGCTCGATGACCAAGGCTAATGTCGCTATAGTATCTGCTTATAACGATATGCTTTCAGCTCACCAGCCTTATGAAACCTATCCTGCGCTTATTAAAGAAGCAGTGAAAGAAGTTGGCAGTGTTGCACAGTTTGCTGGTGGTGTTCCTGCAATGTGTGATGGCGTTACGCAAGGCCAGTCTGGCATGGACTTAAGCCTTATGAGTCGTGATAATATCGCTCAGGGTGCAGCTATTGCGCTTTCGCATAATATGTTTGATAGCACTTTGATGCTGGGTATTTGCGATAAAATCGTACCTGGACTTCTGATGGGCGCACTTACATTTGGCCACCTGCCAACTGTTTTTGTTCCTGCCGGTCCTATGCCATCAGGCTTGCCAAATAAAGAAAAAGCCCGCGTTCGTCAGGAATTCGCTGAAGGTAAGGTTGGTCGCGACGCACTGCTTGAAGCTGAGTCTCAGTCTTATCATTCTGCTGGTACTTGTACTTTCTACGGTACAGCAAACTCAAACCAACTTGTGGTTGAGATGATGGGCCTGCATTTACCGGGTTCTTCGTTTGTTAACCCGGGTACGCCACTGCGTGACGCGCTAACAAAAGCCGCCGCGGTTCAAGCAACTCGTCTAACTGACCTTGGCGACAACTACACGCCAATTGGTCACATTGTAGATGCTAAAGCCATTGTGAACGGCCTTGTAGGTCTTCTGGCTACGGGTGGTTCGACTAACCATACCATGCACCTTATCGCTGTTGCGCGCGCTGCTGGTTACATTGTTAACTGGGACGATTTCTCAGATATTTCAAATGCGGTTCCGCTACTTACCCGTATTTATCCTAACGGTTCAGCAGATATAAACCACTTTGTTGCCGCTGGCGGTATGTCGCTGCTTATCAAGCAACTGCTTGACGCTGGCCTGCTTCACAACGATGTGAAAACAATCGTTGGCGATGGCTTAGAGCTATACACCAAAGAGCCAGTGCTAAAAGACGGCGAGCTAGAGTGGCGCGACGGCCCAACTGAGTCTTTGGATAAAGAGGTACTTGCTACTGTTGATGCTCCATTTAAGCCAGATGGTGGTTTGAGTGTGCTTGATGGTAATTTAGGCCGCGGCGTAATCAAAACGTCTGCGCTTCGCACGCCGCATTGCACTATTAAAGCGCCAGCGGTTGTGTTTGAAGATCAGTTTGAACTGGATGACGCGTTTAAGTCTGGCAAGCTAGATAAAGACTGTATTGTTGTTGTTCGCTTCCAAGGTCCATCTGCCATTGGTATGCCAGAGCTTCACCGCTTAACCCCGCCGCTAGGTGTACTGCAAGACCGTGGATTTAAAGTAGCCCTTGTTACTGACGGTCGTATGTCTGGTGCATCGGGTAAGGTGCCTGCTGCTATCCACGTGACTCCAGAAGCGTATAAGGGTGGACTACTTGCAAAAGTGCAAGAAGGTGACATCATTGAACTTAATACCGAAACCGGTGCGCTTACTCTGCATGTTGATGAGGAAACATTGGCTGCACGTGAAGCTGCTCCTGCCAACTTGGCAAAGCATCATGTGGGTATGGGACGTGAAATGTTCGCGGGTATGCGTGCCATCCTTACTGGTGCAGAAGAAGGAGCGTGTTCACTGTTTTACACGCAGGAGCAAGCATAATGAGCCAAAAGTTTGTGGCTGATGTTGGCGGTACCAATATTCGTGTTGCAAGAGTAACCGAGTCTGGCGTCACTGATATCAAAAAATACATGTGTAATGACTTTGCTAGCATTGACCTAGCGATTACTCAGTATTTTTCAGATATGCCAGAGCACAGCTTTACCCAAGGTTGTATTGCAATTGCCTGCCCAGTGCTTGGCGACCAGGTCGTAATGACCAATCACAGCTGGGCATTTTCTCAAAACGCTTTGCGTTCTCAGCTTAAGCTAGACGCATTGTTCGTAATTAACGACTTCACTGCAGTTGCCCATTCATTGCCTGTGTTAGGTAAAGACCAAGTGGTTCAAATTGGTGAAGGCACAGCAAAAGAAAACGGCAATATTGCGGTGTTTGGCCCAGGTACAGGCCTAGGCGTTGAGCACATCACGATGACCTCAACTGGTTGGCAAACATTAGACGGTGAGGGTGGTCATGTAGACTTTGCTCCTGTTGATGAAACTGATGTTGTGGTTTGGCGCCACCTTCAATCTACCTTAGGTCGTGCTTCTGCTGAAGAAGTGATGTCTGGTCGTGGTCTGCACAACATTTACACCGCGCTAGCCAATCACGCATCTTCACCAGTTGTATTTACCGAGCCTGCACAAATTACAGAAGCAGCGCTAAACGGGACCTGTGAATTAGCCGAAGCAACACTGACTCAGTTCTGCCGAATTATGGGTAGCTTTGCAGGTAATCTTGCGCTCAACATGGCAACGACTGGTGGCATCTTTATTGGTGGCGGTATTGCAAACCGTTTCCCTGAGTTTATTCAAAACAGTGATTTTAGAGCGCGTTTTGAGGCGAAGGGGCAAATGAAGCATTACGTAAAAGACATTCCCACCTATCTAATTGCAGAGCCTGATCATGGTTTGTTAGGTGCGGCTGCATATCTGAATCAAAATACAGCGAGCTAAATTATGACATCGAAATGGAAAACCTCTCCAGAGGAAATTTTTGCGGCCGGTCCAGTTGTACCTGTGTTGGTTATCAATGATGTAGAAAAAGCCGTTCCTCTAGCAAAAGCGCTAATGGAAGGGGGTATCAAGGTACTAGAAGTGACGCTGCGTACACCTGCAGCAATCGACGTTATTAAGCGCATTGCCGACGAAGTACCTGATTCTCTAATTGGTGCGGGTACAGTAACCAACGCTCAACAGCTAAAAGCCGTTGTTGAAGCAGGCGCTAAGTTTGCTATCAGCCCAGGCATGACGGCAGACTTACTAAAAGCGGGTATGGATGCAGAAATTCCATTAATTCCTGGTATTTCTTCAACGTCAGATCTTATGAAGGGTAAAGACGCGGGTTACACCCACATGAAATTCTTCCCAGCGGAAGCTTCGGGTGGCGTCAAAGCTATCAAATCTATCAGCGGTCCATTCCCTGATGTGACCTTCTGCCCAACCGGTGGTATTGGCCCAAATAACTACAACGATTACTTAGCGCTTAAAAACGTGAAGTGCGTTGGCGGTTCATGGTTAGCACCGGATGATGCAATTGAGTCGGGCGACTGGGCTCGCATTACCCAATTGGCTAAAGAAGCCGTTGCAGGCGCCAAGCAGTAAGCCGACCAAAGCGTTATATCTGTTAGGTTTGTGAATATGTAAACTCAGTGTAGGAACGTAAGCCCATTAAAGTGTATACGTAAGCTGAGTTCACAATAAAAACAAGCGCCATCAAAAATGGAGATACCGAAAGGGTCTCCATTTTTTTATTGATATTAGAGATAATAAGCGCGACTTGAGTGCACTGTGGCAAGTGAAAGATGGTTTAGTTTTTGGGTATGTCTAGACAGCTTTTTTCACCGATGTTACATACGCGCCCTGTGGTCGATGCGTTTTTGAACACGTGGCTACCAGTTAAGTTAGACAGAAACATTGCTAGCAAGTCTTCATCCATTAAAGCTGTCATTTCTAAGTGTGATAGGCTGTCAAACTTGTGGTGTAAAACATTATTGTTGCTAAGGCTTTCCCAACCAGTACTTAGTGCGATTTTGTCGTCAATAGAAGAGTAAATAAAAGTGGTTACTACACTTTCTTTTACTCTTTGTATAACGTCTATATCATCGGACGCGATGCCAGCATTTTTGTATACAATATTTACTGCTTCCTCAACATGTTTGGTAGATATAAACGTTGAGTAAAACCTGTCTTTATACAAAGTATCCCATAGTGTTAATGTTGAATGATTAAAATCAGTCATTGGTGCGATTAAGTGTAGTTTTGCAGATTCGATTTGTGAGGCAACGTACTGTGCGGCAATGCTACCCATCGAAACGCCTACAATATCAACACTAAGTGGCTCAAGTTTTCCAATTTCATGTAAAACTGGGTCTATAGCGTTCAGACCAAAGGAAAACTTTTCAGCACTGTCTGCGCTTTCAATTACCGTGACCGTAGCCCCTGTTACTAGATGCAGCCATTGTTGGTGCATGGCCACTAGCGCTTTGGGTGTCCCGAACCCTGGGAAAACATATATTAAGTGTCGTTTGTTTTTTACTATCGGAGGTTGACTTGCTGCAAAGTACCACGTCTTTGGTTTGTCATTAACTGCAAGCGTGAATTTAAGGTTGCTTATTTCAATGCTGGGCGTTCGCTGGGCGTTAACGCAGTTACTATTAAACGAACACAATCGAGAAACTTTGAAAATATCAGATGCGTTTCCATCGACGTCCGGCTGATGTTGCTTAGCAATTTGAGAGGCTATGAAATGCGCGCAGCCAGTTAGGCTAAAGATGGGCAGTATCAATAGAATTGTGAAAATTAATATTTTAGGCATTCTTTAGATAACATCCGCTGTAATTCGTCTTATCCGCTTTATTTGGCTGGTTAGTGATTTAAGGGGCCGTTGCTGGCCCCTTTTTCTTCACGTTTTCTAAACGCCCTAGCTCATGAAGCTCACGCAATTATACTAAGTTGGAACAATCGTTTGCTTAAGCATATGTTGCTCACCAGGTGCTAACGTTTTGCCTTGCGTTAACGATGTTTCTACGCATAACATGTGTTTGTAACCAAACGGATCCATGTCTGAAATAGACGCTGCACCTTGCCAAGGGTTCCAAACAACCAGTGAGTCGTTGCCTTGTGATACAACCTGAGTATATACACTGCCGTCCACTTCAATTTTGGCCGTTTCAATTGGCGCAAGGTGGATGCGGTCTGTTTCACCAGTAATGGTGTAGGGCGAGGGCGTTTCTTTCAATGCCCAAGCGTCAAGTTTGTCTTTATATTGGCCTTCAATCCCAATTATCTGAGTATGTTGAATGTGATCGACATGAAAATACGTGTGCAGCGCACAGTTGAAATTAAATGAAGCGACGCCAGTGTTTTCAGTTATCAAAGACACGTCCATCGTTTTACCAACGGCAATAACCATAGTAACAGAGCAATCATTTTCAAACCCTTCAGCGCGAGTAAAGCTGGGTGACAGCGTAATGGTTGTTCCGCTGTTGGTATCTTCTGAACTAACCAGTTTCCACACTTGGGTTCTTAAAAAGCCGTGAGAGGGCAGGGAACCTTTTTCCCTTCCGTGGTCGTCACTAAACCATGGCCAACAAACAGGTATTCCACCGCGAATTGGACGCTCTCCATTTAGATAAGCATGTGGGCTTACCCATAGCCGCTCTTTGTTATCGCTTTTAGGAGCAAAAGACAAAATATGGCCGCCAAATAAACTTATACGCGCTGTGGCGAAAGCGTTATCCACATCTAAAAAGGTGAGGCCATTAGACTCGCTAACGGTAACTGAATTCACAGGTGACATAAGTCCTCCTTGGACTGAATACTAAACTTACTAATGGATGACGGGAAAATAGGCATTGCTAGAAACCATCTTTATATGAGACAACAAAAAAAGGTGCAAACATAATGTTTGCACCTTTAGATTAACTCAACTTTGAAACAAATAGTTTAACTATTTGTTCTATATTTTGTTTATTACTTAGAAATGTGAGCCACAAGGTCTAGAACCTTGTTTGAGTAGCCCCATTCGTTGTCGTACCAAGATACTAGCTTAACGAATGTGTCAGTAAGCGCGATACCTGCTGTGGCGTCAAATACCGATGTGCGTGCATCGCCAAGGAAATCGTTAGACACAACCGCATCTTCAGTGTAACCCATGATACCTTTAAGCTCGCCTTCCGAAGCTTCTTTCATTGCTGCGCAAATTTCATCGTAGCTAGCCGGCTTTGCAAGGTTTACAGTAAGGTCTACTACTGAAACATTTGGGGTAGGTACACGGAAAGCCATACCAGTTAACTTGCCGTTAAGCTCAGGGATAACTTTACCTACTGCTTTTGCAGCACCTGTTGATGATGGAATGATGTTCTGACCAGCACCACGGCCGCCACGCCAATCTTTCATTGAAGGGCCATCTACCGTTTTTTGTGTCGCGGTCGTTGCGTGAACGGTCGTCATTAGGCCGTCTACAATACCAAATTTATCGTTAAGCACTTTGGCAAGTGGAGCAAGACAGTTAGTAGTACAAGACGCGTTTGAAACGATAGTTTCGCCAGCGTAGCTTTCTTGGTTAACACCCATTACAAACATTGGCGTGTCGTCTTTAGACGGTGCAGACATTACAACTTTCTTCGCACCAGCTTCAATATGCTTCGCCGCAGTTTCTTTAGTTAGGAATAAACCTGTCGACTCAACAACTACGTCAACATCTACTTCGTCCCACTTAAGCGCTGCAGGATCTCTTTCAGAAGTAATGCGGATAGTTTTGCCATTTACAACTAGACTATTGTTATCTACTGTAACTTCACCGTCGAATAGACCGTGTGTAGAGTCGTATTTCAAAAGATAAGCAATGTAGTCCGTGTCTAGTAAGTCGTTTATTGCAACAACTTCGATGTCGTTGCGCTCTGCTGCTGCGCGCATTACTAGGCGTCCAATACGGCCAAAACCATTGATACCGATGCGAATTGTCATAACGTACCCCGATTATTTAAATAAAATGAAAATAAATTACGTAAAGTATGGATCAAAATGCCATAATTAGCAAAATAAAAAGCAAAAGTGTTGCAAAATTACGAATCAGTGCTATTGCAATCGTATTCACATATCGCGAAGCCCTTGTTTCTAGAATAATGTTAAAAATTTGTTTGCAGACGCACCTTTAAACCTCTGGCGAGTGCGTTTTTCACCGAATAACAGGAATGACACACCATGACACAACAACTTCTGCAACAACTGGTTGAAATGCGGGGAATTGAAACCCAATACGTCGACGCATGGGGAAAACCAGCAACCATCGCAGAATCAAGTAAAGCAAAACTGCTCAACACACTTGGCTATGACACCAGTAGTGACGAAAAAATTCAGTCGCAAATTACACAAGATATTAAGGCGGTATGGTTGTCGCCGTTAAATCCTGTTCAAGTAGTTCGCAATACCCAAGAAATTAACCTAGCAGTTCGTTTGCCTATCGAGTTAGTAAACGATGACCATACGCTTACCTTAACATGTGAAAATGGTGACGTGCTCACTCACCAATTTACACCAGTCGACCAAGAAATGACGACAATGGCGCATATCGACGATGTCGAATTTCATGAGTACGTGTTAACCCTACCTTTGGATTTACCTCTTGGGTATCACGATGTAGCCTTAAGCGCTGACGACGATGAGTTTGCGCGCTCTCGCTTAATTGTGGCACCAGAAGCGTGCTATACACCGAAGGAGATCAAAGAAGGCAAAAAAATATGGGGCTTAAGCGTTCAGCTTTACTGCGTTCGCAGTGAAAAGAACTGGGGTATCGGTGATTTTTCTGATTTAGCACTGCTTATTGAAAAAGCCGCCGGCGTTGGTGCTGACTTTATCGGACTTAATCCTATTCATGCGCTTTACCCTGCAAACCCTAATGCGTGCTCGCCTTATGGGCCAAGCTCACGTCGCTGGTTAAACTATTTATATATTGATGTAACTGCTATTGATGGCTTTGATGATGCATCAGTGCAAGCGGTAGTTAACAGTGATGAGTTTAAGGCTACCTTGGAACATGCACGTAATGTAGAACATGTAGACTACGAAGCAGTAGCTCATGTGAAATTGGCCGCGCTTAAAGCGGTATTTGATGTCTATGATGCTCGATACCTTCGTAAAAACACCAAACAAAATAAAGCGTTTAAAGCGTTTGTAGAAGCGGGTGGTGAAAGCTTAGATATGTTAGCGGTGTACGACGCCTTGCAATCACACCTAAAAGCTGAAGGTAAAGACAGCTGGGGATGGCCGGTATTCCCACAAGAATACAAAGACTATTACAACCCATCCGTGGCTAAGTTTAAGAGTGCAAACGAACAAGACGTTAAATTCTACTTGTTCCTACAGTGGATTGCCGCCCAACAGCTTGAGCTTGCAAGCAACAAAGCTACTGATGCAGGCATGACCATTGGTCTTTATCGCGACCTAGCGGTAGGCGTGAGCGAAGGCAGTGCGGAAATTTGGGGTAATAAAGATCTATACTGCACAGGCGCAAGTGTAGGTGCTCCACCAGATATTTTGGGCCCACTTGGCCAAAACTGGGGCCTACCGCCTATGGACCCTCGCAAGCTTTACGAACAGGCCTATCAACCTATTATAGACCTGTTTGCGTCTAATATGGCGTCGTCAGGTTCACTGCGTATCGACCACGTTATGGCGTTGCTGCGTTTGTGGTGGGTTGTGAAAGGCGATAACGCTAAAGATGGTGGTTATGTTTATTATCCAGTTGACGACCTGCTCGGTATTTTAGCGTTAGAAAGTCACCGCAATCAGAGCCTGGTTATCGGTGAAGACCTAGGAACCGTGCCGGAAGAAATTCGCAGCAAGCTTGCTGATAACGGCGTGTACTCATACCGCGTATTTTTCTTCGAACAAGCCGAAGACGGCGGCTTCTTCTCACCTAGCCATTATCCTGTTCAGTCTATGTCAACCTTGACCACCCACGATATGCCAACGCTAATTGGTTACTGGCACTGTCTGGATTTAGAGCTAGGCAAAGAAATAGGGCTTTACCCAACAGAAGAAATCCTTCAAACGCTGTATTCGGATCGTCATGAAAACAAACAGGCAATTCTTGATACGCTGCACGGGCATGGTTCTATTGGCGAGCACGTAGGCCACGATGTTAACTATACAGGGATGAATCGCGAATTGAATAACGGAATGCAGGTGCATATGGCAGGTGGTTCAAGTGCTCTGTTAAGCCTGCAATTGGAAGACTGGTTAGAAATGGATAAGCCGGTCAATATTCCGGGCACATTTGACGAGTACCCGAACTGGCGAAGAAAGCTAACCGAGAATATCGAGTCGATGTTCGATAGACATGATATAAATGAGTTAGCGTCTAAACTTACTCACGCCAGAAAGCAAGCAAGTCAAGGTTAATTACTATTATCAAATAAAGAGTAATAGTATGTTGCCTAGGTAACTTAAACGAGTAAGATAGAGTATCAGTACGGTACTAGACAGAGCTTAAATGTGGTCAACGCATTTAAGCTCACAATTCAACCCGCTGCCATGCGGGTTTTTACTAGGAGTAGCGAATGCAATTAGCGCAGCAGTTTGAACAGGTATTATGTTCACAGCCGTTTTCCCATTTAGGTGTAATTACCAATAAACAAGGGTCGATACTTCGCGTTTGGCACCCCAATGCCAGTGAAATAATGATTAAATGGGAGAATACAGCGCTAGCAAATCTAACCGTCACCTCCAACAATGGTCTTTTTGAAACACCTCTACCTGAAGAATATCAGGGTGAAGTTTATCGTGTTATCGCAGAAGGCTTGAATGACGATAAGGGCTATATCGATCCTTATCAATTCTCCGAGCAGGCGTATCATGCGGTACATTACATCGATAGCAAGCCTTCAAACTTGTACGAGCAAGCGGGCGCGCAACTTATAACATTCTCTTCATCACAAGGCGATACGATAAAAGGTGTCAGGTTCTGCGTTTTCGCGCCCAATGCGAGTACGGTGTCGCTCATTGGCGATTTCAATCAGTGGGATGGGCGCACGCATCCTATGGAAAAGACCTCTATGGGATACTGGGTACTGTTTTTGCCAGAACTCGCAGAGGGAGAGCGCTACAAGTATCACATTAAAGATGCAAACGGCCACGACCTACCGCACAAGGCTGACCCACTTGGCTTCAGTGCAGAGCAGTATCCTTCTCATGCTTCGAAAATTTACAACCACAATAACTATGAGTGGAATGATAGCGCATGGATGGAAAAGCGAAAGGGGAACAAATACAACAGCCCAATGAGCATTTATGAAGTGCACCTTGGCTCTTGGAAGCGCCCGGGTATCGAAACTGATGCGCGCTATCTTACTTATAAAACGTTGGCCGATGACTTAATAAGCTACGTCAGTGATATGGGTTACACTCACGTTGAATTGTTGCCTATTTCCGAGTTTCCTTTCGACGGCTCATGGGGCTATCAGCCCGTGGGAATGTTCGCACCAACCAGCAGATTTGGAAACCCAGATGAATTTAAATACTTTGTTGATAAGGCTCACCAAGCAGGTATTGGCGTAATTATCGACTGGGTACCAGCGCACTTTCCTGAAGACGGCCACGGCTTGGCGCGATTTGATGGTTCTTGTGTTTATGAATATGAAGATCCGAGAAAAGGCTGGCATCCGGATTGGAATTCTTGCATTTACGATTTCGGCAAAGATACAGTTCGTCAATTTTTAGTTTCAAACGCATTGTTTTGGCTAGACAAATTTCACGTTGACGGACTCAGAGTAGATGCAGTGGCATCTATGCTTTATCTCGACTATTCACGCAATGACGGAGAGTGGATCCCGAATATAGATGGTGGCAACGAAAACTACGAAGCCATCAGCTTACTGAAATGGATGAATGAAGAAGTGTACAAGCACTTCCCTGACGCCATGACAATTGCCGAAGAATCAACGTCGTTTCCCAAGGTTTCTCGTCCAGTATTTGATGGTGGTTTGGGCTTTGGCTTTAAGTGGAACATGGGGTGGATGCACGACTCATTGCACTACATCGCTAAAGACCCCGCCTATCGCAACTATCACCATGGCGATATTACCTTTAGCATGGTTTACGCGTTTGACGAAAACTTTGTGCTGCCTATCTCGCACGATGAAGTGGTACACGGCAAAGGCAGTATGCTGCACAAAATGCCTGGCGATGAATGGCAGCAAGCCGCTAACCTGCGTTGTTACGCAGGCTTTATGTATGGTCACCCTGGCAAGAAACTTAACTTTATGGGGAACGAGCTTGCGCAGGCACGTGAATGGAACCATGACTGTAGTTTAGACTGGCACTTACTCGATTACGAAAAGCACAAAGGTATTCAAGCGCTTTATAAGGCGCTCAACAACCTCTATACGTCTACGCCAGCGCTTTACGAGCAAGACCACGAACAAGGGGGCTTTGCTTGGCTGGACCACAATAATGCAGACCAAAGCGTAATTTCATTTGTTCGTATGTCAAAAGATGCGAAGCAAAAAGTATATGTGGTATCTAATTTTACGCCCGTGCCACGTAAGAACTTCAGAATAGGCGTAGATGATGCATGCACGCTGACGCTAGCACTAAACACTGATGATGGTGCATATTGGGGTAGCGATTACGACGTTGCTTCTACTGTAAATACGCAAACCATACCTTGGAATGAGCGTACTCACTCTGCAGAAATCACGTTACCGCCCCTAGCCACGGTATTTTATGTTGCCCATGTGGATTAATCCGACTAGGGCGGCACGCCCTAGTCAAGAGATAAATTGAGAACGAAGTGAACGAAATTCGAGACACCGCACTAATTGTTGAAAGTGGATTGGGGAAGGCATATCCACTTGGCGCCACAGTTACACATGATGGTTGTAATTTTGCCGTATACGCGCCCGATGCGAAGGCGGTCGTGTTGTGCTTTTTCAATAGTGACACAGAAGAGGCAGTGAGTGAGCATTATTTGCCTGAGAAAACTGGTGATGTTTGGCACGGTCATTATAGCGGCGTTAGCGCAGGACAATACTATGGTTATCGCGTAGAACGCGGTGAGGGTGGGTTACATGCGATACCCACCGAAAAACTGCTAATCGATCCTTACGCCAAGAAAATTAGTCGCGCAATAAAATGGGACGCTAGGCAATACAAACACGACTCTCAGTTTATGATCCCCAAATGCATAGTAATTGATCAAAATGACTATGCGCCCAGTCATGTTAGCGCGCCTGTTATCCCGAAACACAAGCGAGTAGTTTACGAAGCACATATTAAAGGGCTCACAAAACGCCATCCCGATGTACCTAAAGAACAACGTGGCAAATTTATCGGTGCTGCCCATCCGAGTGTCATCAAGCATCTCAAAGCATTAGGCATAACCACGGTGCAATTTATGCCGTTGTGTTCCTTCATGCCTGAACCATTTATTACAGAGAAGGGCTTAACCAATTATTGGGGATATAACCCGGTTAACTTCTTTGCGCCTGAACCACGCTACGGAGTGTCAGACGCACTTGCTGAACTTAAATCTATGGTAGATGCTTATCATACTGCCGGACTTGAGGTCATTGTTGATGTGGTGTTTAACCATACAGCAGAGGCAGGCAATGGCGGCCCTATTCTTTCTTATAAAGGTTTTTGCCCTTACCAGGCGTACTTATTTGAACAAACAAAAAACGGAGAATTGGTTTATTCAAACCATTCTGGCTGCGGTAACACCGTAAATACCGCGCAACCATTCATGATGGGGCTCATTTTAGATGCCATGCGTCACTGGGTATCCGTAATTGGGATTGACGGCTTCCGTTTCGATTTAGCAGTATGCCTGGGAAGAGAGCCACAAGAATACAACAAGAAATCTGGGCTATTAAGAGCCATTAGTAGCGACCCTGTTTTAAAAGACAAGGTGCTGCTCGCTGAACCTTGGGATATTGGTCCAAACGGTTATCAAGTGGGTAACTTTCCGTCTCCGTGGTTAGAAGTGAATGATAAATACCGCGATACGGTGCGTGCCTTCTGGCGTGGAGACGATGGCGTTACCGCGGACTTTGCTACCCGTTTAATGGGCTCACGAGATATTTTCCACAAAGGTCGGCGACATATTAGCACGTCAGTTAATAATGTGACTTATCACGATGGTTTCACGCTGCATGATATGGTTACCTACGCAGAGCGCCACAACCTTGATAATTTAGAAGAAAACCGAGATGGGCACGGTCATAACCTGTCTGCCAATTATGGTGTTGAGGGGGAAACGAATGATGAGAAGATACTCGCTATGCGTGAGCGTCAAAAGCGCAATCTCTTTGCAACTCTGATCTTCTCGCAAGGTACACCGCATATTCTTGGAGGCGATGAATTAAGCCGCACCCAAAATGGCAATAATAATGCCTATTGTCAGGATAATCCTATTAGCTGGATGAATTGGGAATTAAACAAGCGCAAGCAAGATTTTCTTAGCTTCTGCCAATATGTGATCCGTTTGCGTCAGTCCTCTTCACTGTTAAGCGAACTAAAGCTGCACGATGATACTTTTACGCTCTCACGAAATGTAAAAGAAATAAATTGGTATAAGCCCGATGGTTCTGACAAAGCGTCTGAAGATTGGAATGCGCATCATAACAAAGCGTTTGGTGTGGAAATAAAAGGTTGCGTAACGGGCAATCAGAAGCCGGAGCATTGGTTCTTGTGTGTTAATGCAAGTGAAAGCGACGTGAGGTTTCACCTTCCTTCAGTCATACCTAGGGGAGGGTGGACAATGCACCTGGATACGCGCTACAGCTCGCTTGAAGAACAGCCTTCAATTTGCATTCAAAAGGTGTTTTTACAGGCCAGTAAATCGCTAACCTTGTTCAGTTTCTCTCAGTTCTCTGGATAGAATAATGGATTACAATACGACCTTATAACTGGTTAAGGGTGCCCTTAAAGAATTTCAGAGTTCCGCAAACGGCACTAAACCCAGTGCACGTTAGCTGAATAAGAAACAGAGTCTTTACCTTTGTGTGAATTTCATACAGCATGGGCGAAAGCGCGTAACGCAGGTGCTGAATGCGTGCCAAAATCTCGGCTAAACTAGCTTACAAAACCCGTTAATGTTTACCGCTGGTGACAATTACACCACTGCGCACTAAATTGTTAGCTTAGACTGTTCTTTATTCTTTCAGGTGGTATCATGCGCAGCCATCTGAAATGTGAGGGTGTTCCTATGCAAAAGAAAGGTGGTAATTCGCACGAAGACAAGTCGTGTGATATTGGTTTTATCGGTTTAGGGGTGATGGGTAGTAACCTTACCATGAACCTAGTGGACCATGGCTATCGTGTAGCGTGTTTCGATTTAGACCAAAATAAAGTTGAGTCTATTCTAGCTAAAGACGCAAGCGAAAGAGCTGAAAATACTGAGCCTCGTGTTGAAGGCTGCAGTTCTTACACCGAGCTTTTAAGCAAGTTAAAAGCCCCGCATCTTATCATTATCTCTGTGCCTGCTGGCGATCCTGTTGACCACGTTTGCAACCATCTTATCGACGCTGGAATTCACGCTGACGATATCGTGGTTGATACTGGCAACAGCTTGTGGACAGACTCTGTAGCACGTGAAGAGCAGTACAAAGGTAAATTCATCTTCTTCTCTACCGCCGTGTCAGGTGGTGAAGTAGGCGCTCGTTTCGGGCCATCTCTAATGCCTTCAGGCAACCCTTATGCATGGACACGCATTGAGCCTGTTCTTAAAGCTATTGCTGCAAAGGTTGACCCAGAAACAGGTAAACCATTAGAAAGCCATACGCCAGGTCAACCAGTATTAGAAGGCGAACCGTGTGCGACCTACATCGGTCCAGTTGGAGCCGGGCACTATGTAAAAATGGTGCACAATGGCATCGAATACGCAGATATGCAGCTGATCTGTGAAACGTACCATGTCATGCGCGAAGCGCTGCATATGGCGCCAGCTGAAATTGCAGAGGTGTTTCGTCGCTGGAACGAAGGCAAGCTTAATAGCTACCTGATGGAAATTAGTGCTGAAGTTCTTGAACAAATGGATCCAGAAACACAGCAGCCATTGGTTGACGTCATCCTGGACAGAGCGGGTCAAAAGGGAACAGGCCTTTGGACTGCAGTAAGCGCATTACAAGTAGGTAGTCCGGCACAGACCATCACTTCTGCGGTATTCGCGCGCAGTATTTCTAGTTTGAAAGACGAGCGTGTAGCTGCGAGCAAGGTCCTTGCAGGCCCTGATGCGCCATCGTTCAGCGATGATGAGAAAATCTCGATCATTAACAAGCTAGAGCAAGCGCTTTATTGCTCTAAAATCTGTGCTTACGCACAGGGCTTTCAGTTAATGGCAATGGCAGGCAAAGAACACGGCTGGGCATTAGAGTTTGGTGAAATAGCTAAAATATGGCGTGCAGGCTGTATTATTCGTGCTGTATTTCTTCAGTCTATTTCTCAGGCCTACGAGAATAACGAAGACCTAGCCAATTTGCTTATGGACCCATTCTTTGCAGAGCAAATTACTCAGTTTCAAGCTGATTGGCGCGAGTCTATCGCCCAAGCGACATTGGCGGGCGTGCCTTGCCCTGCCATGATGTCAGCCCTAAGCTACTACGATTCATACCGCACAGCCGTATTACCTGCTAATTTGCTGCAAGGCCAACGCGATTATTTTGGCGCACATACTTATCAGCGTGTAGATAAGCCAGCAGGTAAAAAGTATCACATCGAGTGGAGTGATCCTGCACGTCCGCAAACGGCTATCAAAAAATAGTATGAACTAAATAGTGTTACACGCGCTCATAACTGAGCGTAAACTATTAAAAGGTGTATTTGTTTTCAAATACACCTTTTTTGTTTAAAGAGGTAAGTTATGTCGACAGATGAAAAAGCAAACGCATCAATAGCTGGAAAAGACTGGAAAACTGAGCTCACTGACGAGGAGTATTATGTATGCCGCGAAGCGGGTACTGAGCGACCTTTCACTGGAGTATTGCTAGACGAGCAGCGAGATGGATTGTACGTGTGTAAGTGCTGCGAAGCGCCACTTTTCCCTTCAGATACTAAATTTGATGCTGGTTGCGGATGGCCTTCATTCTATAAGCAGCTTGATGACGGTAATGTAGATTACAGAGAAGACTTGAGTCACGGTATGCGTAGGGTTGAAATTTTTTGTAAGCAGTGTGGCTCGCACTTAGGCCATGTATTTCCAGATGGTCCTGCGCCAACAGGTCAACGCTACTGCGTAAATTCACTATCTATGACCTTTAAAGGCGAAGATGATACACAAATTAAAGGTTAAAAAGCGGCAGGGCGAAGCCTTTCTACCTAGGGCCTGTTGACCTTTGTTGTACATTTTTTCAGCGGTCTGTGTGCCATCTAGACAAGGCGAATGTTTGACGGTTTAGTGGTTCTAAATCGAGAACATTCAACGCAGTATAGATGGCACAAAGGCGCTGCCCGAAGGGGTCGTTATGGAAGCCTTTTACTCTTTGTCACAGTCCTTTAACTTAGCCCGCTAGGCTTGCAGGACTGTTTCGCGATTAAAAGGCTTCCATTTAGACCAAAATTCGTACACCAAAGGTCAACAGGCCCTAGATGAGCGCTTGATTAAGGTAAACATCTGATTAAATTTTAACCTTATGTGGAAAGTCGAGAGATCCAATCAAAAAAAACCGCCCATAAACGGCGGTTTTTTTAATTATTTACCAATGAAATTGTGTAATTGAGTTTCAAAAAATCAGAGCTTATTCAGTTTCAATGAATCAGCGTTGAAGGTCGCGCTATTTAAGTTACTGACTATTTCATCGACAATGTTATCTAGAATGCCTACTGGAAGAGCATACCGCTGTCCAAGCTGAACGCGTTGGGTGTCGTCAAGTCTTTCATCGAAGGCTTCAGCGACGCCGTACCAGACGTAAGAAAAACGATAGTTGTCCATATCCATTCCCATTGAAGCAAGCGAGTAGAAAATACTGACATCAATGTCGTCGCTATCTGTATATAAACTCAGCGCTCGATACAAGGTTTCAATGGTGCGCTTCTGATCTGTTTTTATCTGAACAGAGGCCAATTCGACCAGTAGCTTTGGATCAGTTACACGGTTGCTGGCCGCATAGCGCTCAAAGCGATGAAAAGCGTCTTTGTCGTTATACCGTGTCCAATGATAGTAAGAAAGATAGGGGTTAAGGGAGTCTTTCGTCTCGCGGCTTAGACGTTTGATTTCACGCTGAGCAGTAATAACGCCTTTTAGCCGTGTCGCTTCCTTGCCTTTGCGTTTGACGTGTTCGATATGCTGTACTTCTTCAACGCAGGTTAGATACTTTTCGAAGTTCAGGAGGAGAGGGTATTTGTAAGCGTCGTCTTTTGAATCTTGGTTATAGTAACGTAAGCGAATAATCTCAGCTCGCTCGGCGCGACATCGGGCATCCAAACTCAAATCTAAGCAAATCTCGCTGTGAGATTCACAAATTTCACTGATAGTAGGTTCAAAAAGATCGCCGCAACCCGTCAGTGTTGTCGCTGCTGCCATCCACACCGTCGTTACATAACCTTTTGTTGGAAACTTACTAAATAAACTCTCTGTTATACGAGTTTTCATAGAGGTTTTGAAACTTATCAACAATTTGGTCTTCCTTGCTTGTTTATTTAAGATACTGCTCGTCACCGTCAGGCGAAAACTCACCTAGTGTACCCTAAAAATAATAAAAAGCTGACGCGTAATTAGGATTAGTTGTGCGTGTTTGTGCCACAAAGAAATTGGCCGCGCATACAACAACGACAACACCGTTAAATTAATATCGATGAAGGCAGAAGCATGAATCAACAGTTTGAGCAGGAATTACAAAGCAGCTGGCAAGAGCGTCAGGAATACGCAGAAATGATGTTGCCACTTATTGGTAAGTTGTATCGCAATAAGGCAGTTGAAATTTCGGTTTATGGACGCTCGCTACTGAACGCCAGTGCTATTGATGTTATTAAAGCGCACCGTAAAGTGCGTCTGCACGAAGGTATTAAGCTACGCCTACGCGAAAGCTATCCAATCTTAGAAGCCTTGAGCAATATGAAGCTTGCTCCTGCACAAATTGATATTGGTAAATTAGCTTTTGATTTTCACTACGGTTCTGCGGTCGACAACAACGACCTTACGGCCTACCTTAACGAAAAACTAAACGACGTTGCCGATAAAGAGGACGATCAGAAACCTCAGGACGTTGTACTATATGGTTTTGGCCGTATAGGTCGTTTACTTGCTCGCTTGCTTATTGAACGCCAAGGTAAAAACAATAAGCTTCGCTTACGTGCCATTGTGGTTCGTGGCGGGCGCGATGGCGACCTAGAAAAACGCGCAAGCTTATTGCGCCGCGATTCAGTGCATGGTCCGTTCAACGGCAGCATCACAGTTGACCACGAGCGTAACGCGCTAAAAGCGAACGGTTCATACATTCAAGTCATTTATGCCAACAGCCCAGATGAAGTGGATTACACGCAATATGGTATCGATAACGCTATCATCGTAGACAACACGGGTATTTGGCGTGACCGCGATGGCCTTGGCCTGCACCTTAAAGCTAAGGGGGCAGCGAAAGCTATCCTTACTGCTCCTGGTAAAGGTGACATCAAGAACATCGTACATGGTGTAAATGACGAAGAAGTCACACCAGAAGATACAATTGTATCTGCTGCTAGCTGTACGACTAACGCAATAACGCCGGTACTAAAAGCGCTAGACGAAGAATATGGCATTGAAAACGGTCACGTTGAAACCGTTCACTCTTACACTAACGACCAAAACCTTATCGATAACTACCACAAAGGTGATCGTCGTGGACGTAGTGCGCCACTTAATATGGTTATTACCGAAACGGGCGCTGCGAAAGCCGTTGCCAAAGCGTACCCGAAACTGGCAGGTAAACTTACCGGTAATGCTATCCGCGTACCTACACCTAATGTGTCGCTAGCGATTTTGAACCTAAATCTCAAAACGCCGGTGGACCGTATTGCAGTTAACGAGTTCTTGCGCGATACCGCGTTGTTCTCAAAGCTTCAACACCAAATTGATTACACGGCAAGTAAAGAGATTGTATCAACAGACTTAGTCGGCTCTCGCGCTGCGTCTGTGGTTGACTCTCAGGCGACCATCGCCGCAGATAACCGCCTGACACTATACGTGTGGTATGACAACGAGTTTGGTTACAGCTGTCAGGTACTGCGCGTAGTTCGTGATATGGCAGGGCTAAGTTTCCCTACGTTGCCGCTTTAAGCAACACGCAATTTAATTATCTGTATAAAAAACCGACCTAAGTGGTCGGTTTTTTGATGGTGTAAACATTTTGTATACTTTCGATAGTACAAAACCCGCTGTGTGCGTGGAATTTGTGTTTACGTCTATGCTAAATTAGCGCTCAAATAATGAGGAAAACGACAGTCTATGCATATTTCCAGTCAATTCGACAGCGGTAACATTGAAGTTGTTAGCGCACAATCACCAGACGATATCCGTCTAACCATTCCCAACGACAACCAATCTGAATTTGCTCAGTGGTTCCATTTTCGTTTAGTGGGCGAAACTTTTGTAACTCACACAATGACTATTGGTAATCTGGCTAAGTCAGCGTATCCAGAAGGTTGGAAGGGATATAACGTTCTAGCGTCTTACGACCGTCAAACTTGGTTCAGAATTCCTAGCGAATTTGACGGTGACAACCTTACGTTCTCACTAACGCTAGAACAGCCAAGTGTTTACTTTGCGTATTTCATTCCCTACAGCTATGAACGTCACCTTGATCTTGTACACGACGCGCAAATGTCATTACTGTGCGAGCATAGATTTTTAGGCCTTACTTTGGATGGCCGTGATATGTCTATGCTGGTTATCGGTGAAGAAACACCAGAAAAGAAAAAAGTCTGGATCACGGCACGTCAACACCCTGGCGAAACCATGGCCGAGTGGTGTGCCGAAGGTATTATTTACCGTCTGCTCGACGAGCAAGATGGTTTGGCGCGACAGTTGCTTGATAATGCTGTTTTCTACATTGTGCCAAACATGAACCCAGACGGAAGCGCACGCGGTCATCTGCGTACCAACGCTGTAGGAACCAATCTAAACCGTGAGTGGGCAACGCCTTCGCAAGAAAAAAGCCCAGAAGTACTTTACGTACTGAATGCAATGAGCGAAATTGGTGTAGACATGTATCTTGATTTGCACGGTGATGAGGCATTGCCGTACAACTTTGTCGCAGGAAGTGAGGGTAACCCTAGCTACAATGACACCATCAAAATGCTTGAAAATACGTTTAAAGATGCGCTGTTGAACGCTACGCCGGAGTTTCAAGATGAATTTGGTTACGATAAAGATGAGCCAGGCAAGGCTAATTTAACCGTAGCGTCAAATGCGGTGGGCGAGAAATTCAAATGTATGGCATATACGGTGGAAATGCCATTTAAAGACAATGCAGATGTACCAGACGATATCTACGGTTGGTCGGTACAACGTAGCCGTCAATTAGGTGAAGATTTACTTATTGGTGTGAATGCAGTTGTTAAAAAGCTGAAAGCATCAGAGCAATAAAATAAGAATAAGGAAGCGAAAGTTTCCGCAAAAAGGCCTCGAAAAAAAGAGGCCTTTTAATTATCAAAATAAAACAACAAGTAAACATAATAAAAAAGGGGAATAACGTTGGAAGGGTTATATGGTTTTCTGACTATGCTCGATGGTTTCTTAGGAGGTGCGTTCTGGTTTCCTTATGTGCTGTTAGGCGTAGGTCTTTTCTTTACGGTTTATCTAAAGTTTCCGCAAATTCGTTTTTTTAAACACGCTTGGCAGGTTGTTACCGGTAAGTTTGATAAAGAAAGCGATCCAGGCGACACCACGCACTTTCGTGCGCTAACTACCGCATTGTCTGGTACCGTAGGTACGGGTAACATCTCCGGTGTTGCTTTCGCCATTTTCCTTGGTGGGCCGGCAGCACTATTCTGGATGTGGGTAACCGCCTTTTTAGGTATGACAACCAAATTTGTAGAGGTTACCCTGTCACATAAATACCGTGTTAAGACAGAAGACGGCACCATGGCTGGTGGCCCTATGTATTACATGGACCGCCGTCTAAACATGAAGTGGCTTGCTGTAGCGTTTGCTATTGCTACGGTGGTAAGTTCATTCGGTACGGGCAATCTTCCTCAAAGTAATGGAATAGCGCAAAGTATCGAAGCAACATTTGGCTTTGAGCCTTGGATGGTAGGTAGTGTACTGGGTATTCTTCTAGCCTTGGTAATTCTTGGTGGTATCCAACGCATCGCCGCGTTTACAGCGCGTGTTGTTCCGGTTATGGCGGTTATCTACCTTATTGGTGCGCTAGCGGTTATTTTCGCTAACTTAGACAACATTGGACCTTCGTTTGCTGCCGTTATCGGCGACGCATTTACTGGTTCAGCAGCTGCAGGTGGTTTCTTGGGGGCTTCATTAGCTTATGCATTTAACCGTGGCGTTAACCGCGGCCTGTTTTCAAACGAAGCGGGTCAAGGTTCTGCACCTATCGCTCACGCAGCAGCAAAAACGAAAGAGCCTGCGTCAGAAGGTATGGTGTCACTGCTTGAACCTTTCATCGACACTATTCTAATCTGTACCGTTACTGGTTTGGTTATTCTGTCGTCGGGCGTGTGGAAGGAAAAACATGAAAACGTCTTCGATCGTTCAGATATGTACTTTGTTGCAGGTCAATACGACGACTCGAATCAGGATGACGTAAACAAACTATATGGTTACCTGAATGAAATTGAAGGTAACAATGTAGAGCCTTTCACGGGCTCAATTACCGTTGTAAACGGCACGGCTGTAAGCGATGGTTTTACACTGCTTAACGCTAGATCTGTCGCAGAAGACGTGAAGTATGCAGTAGGCAGTGAAGACTTGTTTACTGGCACGCTTAAGATTGTCGACGGAAAGCCGGTTAAAGAGAACCTTGAAGTAAGCGGTAAGTCACTGGTTCACTCGGCAGCGCTCACCACCATTGCCTTTACTCGCGGTTTCTTTGGCGACTTCGGTCAATATATCGTGTCAATTGGCCTTATGCTGTTTGCTTTCTCTACAGCCATTGCCTGGTCATATTATGGTGACCGCGCTATGACCTATTTGTTGGGGCCTCGTTCAGTAATGCCGTATCGCGTTATCTACGTAGCGGGTTTCGTATGGGCTGCATTCTCTGATACCACATTGGTTTGGGCACTTTCAGCTGTGGCTATCGTGGTAATGACTTTGCCAAACCTATTCGGCATCATGTTGCTTTGCAAAGAGATGAAAGAAACGGTTAACGACTACTGGTCTCGACATAAAAAATAAGGTGTGTATTGCCTTTTCTTGAGTTTTATTGAGAGAAAAGGCAAGTTGGTCACCAGATAAAAATGCGTGGCGGTGAACTTTGTACAAAAGTTAACACCCTGCGCATTTTTGTTTTATGGCGATAAGGTTAATCCACAGAATCGACTTCATTGTTGTGATGAACTTAAGTATGATACCCGTCCGCGTATAAATGCTCACTCGCTTAAAAGCGAACAGTGCATTTCCATTTCGCACCCAATAAACAGGAGCAACATATGGCATTAGTTGACTGTCCTTCATGTAATAAAAAAACGTCTGATAAAGCGAAGACGTGTCCTCACTGTGATTTTAAAATCGGTGATGCGACCTCAGAAGATATAGAGCGCAAACAAAGCTTACAAAGATTTAAAAAGTTAGCCAGTATCCAGAACCAATCCCTTCTTGCTATGCTTATCTTCGTTGCGAGTTTTGGCTTCATGTATTGGGGCGGAACACGCCCAGGTGATTTGCAACATAATTTAGCTATTTTGGGCGCTGTGGTTGGCTTTGTATGGTACTTAGTAAACCGCGCGCGAATTGTTTATATAAAGCGTTTTTCCTAAATGAATATAGAAGCACTATTAGCCAGTATGACGCCGGAGATATATGAGCGTCTGCGTCAGGCGGTTGAAACAGGTAAGTGGCCTGACGGTACCCCATTAAACGAAGATCAAAAAGCAAGCAGCATGCAGGCTGTTATGCTGTATCAAGCAAAAATAGAAAAGTCCTCTGAGCATATGACAGTAGGTGAAAGCGGCGAAATCGTACATAAAAGTAAAGCCGACTTTAAACGCTCGTTACGCGATGAGCAGGATGATAATAATACAATAGCGCGGTTTAAACAGGATGATATTTAGTCGTATATTTGCGCCTTCACACCAAAGCCCAAAGCCTGAAAAACGGATGCAGGCAATCGAGAGTCTCTCTCCCGACAAGGCACAGGAAAAAACAATTCTTCACGAACTGGCATTTAATGACGAAGATGCAAATGTCAGTTTAGCAGCACTCGAAAAGCTTAATAGCTTTGTGCTGTGGCTTAAAATGTCACAAATTGCCAAGCAGTCTCGCGTTAGAAAAGCGGCGGAGAAAAAGGTAAACGCCGCTTTGTTAGGCGAGGGGGATGTCACACTTTCCCGCCAAGAGATATTCTCTTTTTTAACTGAAACAGCCAACGCCGATTTGGTAGTGCAGTTAGTACCGCAAATGTTGAAGAAAGAGCCTATGCTGTTACAAGATGATGCGCTAGCTAACGCGCTAATCGAAAAAGTAGCGAAGCCATCTTTCACCCAGTTTGTTTTTTTAGAAGGCGCAAGTCCCCAACTGCAGACTCAACTAGTCAACGCATATTCAGACGTATCAGATTTGCAAAAGCTTGCTAAGAAAGTATCAGATGATGCGCTTGTTACGCAAATTAATGCGCGAATTGATGCTATCAAAGAGGCTGCAAAGCGCCCTGTGGAGCTTAAAAAGCAGCTCACTTTGGGACTTTCAAAATATCAGGCTTTACTCGATAAATCAGATGTAGAAACCATTGATGAAAAGCGCAATGAGCTAGAGTCCGAATTAACCGGGCTGTTTGCTCAAATTGACTTACTCACTTCAGAAGAACGCGCTGATTATGAAGAAAAGCGCTCGCGTATAGGTGAGCAGCTCGAGCGATATTTAAGCCGTATCCGCCCAGCATGGGAAGAGAAGCAACAAGCGTCGCAACGTGCTAATACCAAAGCATTGTGCGAACAGCAGCTTACTTATGCCAAGGAGCAGGTAGCTTGGTTGTACAATAACAGGCTTTGTGAAGCGACGCTTGCTGATGTTGCTACGGTTAATGAAAGCGTGCGCGGTGTTGAAGCAACGCTCGAACAGCTAGCGCGTCTCGATGATGAATCTGCAACTAATAAGCGAATTACACAGATTAAGCGCTCTGTCGACGAACTAAACGAGCAGCTTGATCGCTTCTCTATGCAGCAGCAATACGGCCAAAAGCTACTGATAAAACTTCAGTCGCTCGAAGACATTGCCGCTAAGATCGTTTCGGCAAGCGATAGCGAGTCGGACAAAGATACCCGTGATGTGAGCGTTGAAGAAGCTAGCGCATCGACTGAGAATTTGAGTCAAGTAAATGGTGGCGACGCATTACAAAGCAGTAGTGTAGTGGCTCTTAAAGCGGAGTTTGACGAAGTACGTCAAGCGTATAAAGCGCTTAGTCGCGAAATCGATGCCATTCCTAAGGCGTTGTCTAAGCGTTTTAACGCAGCGACAAGCAGTGTAAATGCCAAAGAGCGTGCTCTAAAATCCAAAGAAAATGAGCAAGTAAAACACATTAGAAAGCACATTAGTGTTATCGATAACTTAATTGCTCAGGGTAAATTCCGCGTTGCTATTTCAAAATTTGCAAAGCTTCAGGAAAGTTATGCTGCGCTTCCTGGTTCAGCGAAAAAGTATGTAGAGAAGCGTTTTGAGAAAACCGCTGGTGATGTGTCGCGCTTAGAAGGATGGCAGGATTACCTTGCTGCGCCGCGCAAACCCGCTCTTTTAGAAGAAGCAAAAGCGTTAGCCAGTGCGGATGCAGAAAATATTAAGCAAAGAAGTGAGGCCATTAAGTATCTGCGTAAGCAGTGGCTATCACTAACATCATCATCGCCAACGAGTGAAGAAAGTAGTGATGACGCGTTGTTACAGCAGCAATTCGATGATGCACTTGAAAAGGCCTTCGAGCCTTGTAGAGCACATTACGCGAAGTTAGATGCACAGCGGGCTGCTGCGCGTGAACAGCGCATGTCGATTATCGCTACGGTTAAGGCAATGGACATTAACATGTCGGAAGCCGAGTTAGTGAAAGTTTTCGATAGAGTGTCTAAACAGTGGCACGCTGCAGGTCAGGTTGAACGTGAAATTTATGAACAGCTGAAGCAAGAATGGAAGGCGGTATCATCGCCTATTCAGGCTAAAGTGAATCAATGGCAAAGTGACAACCAAGCCCAAAAGCGTGCGTTGGTCACCCAAGCTTGTCAACTTTCTACGGAAGAAGACGTCGCTGGCGCTGCCGACAAAGCTCAGCAATTGCAAAGCCAGTGGAAGCAAGTAGGTCATGCAGGTAAACGTGAAGAGAGTAAGTTGTGGGCAGAATTTAAAGCTGCTAATGACACCGTATTTGAACGTTTAAAAGCCGAGCGGAAAGTTCAGAATAATGCATTTAACGCGTTAGTAGATTCGCTACTCAAGCAAGTGGAAGCTGTTGACATCAACAGCGATGATGCCACGTTTAGTCAATCAATAAGCGACGTTCGCGCTCAGTTAACCGACTTGCCTAAAGCGCAACGTACAAAAGTAGAGAAAAAGCTAGATTCACTTGAAGGTAAGCGTGCGGCGCAAGCTAAAAATGCACAATCTCAAGCCCGATTGGCACGAGCTCAGGCTCTGATTTCTTTACTACAGCTAAGTGTAGGTGAGGGAAGTGGTGACGAGCAGTCTCTAGCGGAAACGTTAGGGAAGCGTTGGGCGAGCGTATTGGGTCAGTCTACTGGAAATGAAACAACTCAGCACGATAGACAATGGTTAACGGTAGCACTAGAAGTCGCAACTGGCATGCCAAGTCCAGATGCTGATGCATCTATACGCTCTAGCGTACAGCTACAAATGATGACATCTAAGTTAGAACAAGGCGAAGCGGCAACAGCTCCCGACATTCTTGCTGACTGGTTATCATACGACTCGATAAGCGAAGTAGATAACCATCTGCTACAACGAGTTGTTTCAGTTATTGATGCTCACCCTGAAATTGTTGCTTAAACGGAAAGCCTAAATGGAAAACAGTGTTGAGTTTCAATTTGAAACAGAAATGTCTGCTTATCGCTTTTTGAATACCGTGAAGCATATCGACGCAGAAGGGTTAAGAGTGAAATTCGGGCGTACGGACCATCACGTGATTGTAAAATACCGTTACGGCGTAGGTGAATTTGATTCGACGCTATCTACACTAGACGATCTTGCCCGTGAGTTAGGTGGTGAAGAAGTGTCTTAACTAACGCGCTTAGGTCTTTGATTACTTGAAGTTGTCATAAAGAAGTCCTCTTTATGTCAACGTATTTCAGGACGGGACAGTAAATACAAAAAGGGCCAGACAATTGTCTGGCCCTTTTTTTGATAAAAACGTGATTAACAGTCTTTATCTTCAGCGTCTACGCCTTCTTTCACATCTTCACAAGCGTCTTCAACGGCATTACCTGCATCGGTAACAATTTCGTCTAGCTCCTCGCCTGCGTCTTCCGCTTCACCGTCACCGCAAGCTGCTAGTGATAGTGCAAATGCTGATGCTACTAGTACCTTTGATAAGTTTTTAAATGAAAACATATCCTTACTCCTTTTTCCTATTAAAATACTTCTAACTCTTAGGCTCTTGGTGCTCTACCACGTAACGCATTTGCGATAAGTGAGATTACGAGCAACGCGATAAACACAAAGAAAAGAAACTGTGCGATACCTGTTGCTGCACCTGCGATGCCTCCAAAACCAAAAACTGCTGCAATAATGGCGATGATAAAAAATGTGATTGCCCAACCTAACATAACTAAATCCTCGTATTGCTTCCGTTACTTTCACTTTAACTAATGCTATCTTTGTGCCTGTTTTTTAAGTTATTGAATTATATTGATATAATTTAATCTTTTTCTGGTTGTCAGGCCGTATCTGCAGGCATTTAACGTCACGATTACACGTACGAATGCATTTTTTACATGATCAAGTAAGGCCCTTGTCACCCATTTTTACTCTCAGTGTGTTAAGGGCCTTTGGCTGGGATTATTCTTTGTTTCTTACCAGCTTCCGAAGAACGTGAGAGCAAGGTTGTGGTTTGTCATGGCGTCTGAATTGGCGCCTGGCGACGCAATATGATTATGTAAGTATCCCATCTCACCGCGCCACAATACGTTTTGCCCACATAGTTTTTCTCGCTGAAAATAAAAAAGAGGCAAAGCGAAAGGGAAGGGACGCCTTGCCTGCAAAGGGAGAGTGTTTCGCCCCTCACACTTCCTATGAATGGAGGGGCAATGGTCTATTTAGTTACCGTTTGGGTTGTAAGGTAACGAAGATTGGTGAGCAACAATACGCAGGTCGCCGTCACTATCTTTGACATAGGCAAAAGTGTATTCCACCTTCGTTTCGCCACCTTTTGTATCGGTAAAGAAGTAGTTACCCATAGCTACGGCCATGCGACAGCTATTATTGATAATACCCACATTATCAAATTTCACATTTGTGTAGGGCTTTATTGCAAAGCCTTTGTCCTCTTCGTAAGCGTCATTACCGCCGACAAAGTAAGAAAGCGCAGCATCGAAGCTTGAACGGAACTGGTCGTTAGCTGCAAGCGTTGGTTTAAACAGTACGCTGCTTAAATCGTAACCATACATGGCTTGTATAAAGTCAGCGGCCTCGCCTGAGTAATCACCATCGTTGCTAAAAACTGCACCAATTCGCACTATGCCGTCGCCCCACATCTTTTGTGCCGTTACCACTTCTCGCTCAGTAATACATTCGTCAGAATAAAGTAATGCGTTATCCAATGCGTTAGCTTTTAACACTGGCGCATTTGTACTTCGTGAATGCTCCATCTGCGGCTTTGCCACTGCACTGCAGCCTGTTACTACCATAATCGAAGCTGCTACAAGTGTTGTTTTTGTCATTAACGTGCTTAGCTTTTTCATCGCCTGACTCCTTAGTCATTTGCAAAATATATATATGCTATTACCTGATTCAATTGCTTGGAGCAGAGCCTGTGTCACGTTGTGAATAGCGGTCTACAAATCTGCTCTGCAGCTCATGGTTTTAATGATAGCTAGCTATAATGACGGAGACTTTTGTACAACATTAATAGAAGATTAACGGCTCATTAAAAATGAAGATGTCCAAAAATGTGTCAGTTTTGGGCGTATGAATGTCTTATCTGTCATGCTGGTAAGTGTGTATTATGATCGCATTACTTCATCAATATTACGTGACTTATGCGCAAACTTAATTGTTTACTTGCATACGAAGGAATGGAATTACTCGACTTTGCGGGTCCTCAGTCTGCTTTTTATGAGGCACTTCAGGGAATGGATGATAGCTATAAATTAAAGATAGTGGGCTTTGATCGCAGTATTGTTCAGTGTGAAGCGGGGCTTCAATTTATACCATCTACCTCTATGGACGATGTTTGTGCGTGCCATACATTGATTATTCCGGAAGGAAAGGGGGCGCGAAGTCCGTCAATCACATCACCTCAGTTACCTAGCGACCTGTTAGCCACGACGGAAAATAATTAAAGACTATTGCACTGGTTGTTGGTTTTAAAACGTATCACGGTTTTGCTCGAGCATTTGAGCGATGCTTTTCAGTAACGCCAACTACGTACCGAAAAGCATTTCTCTTAAAAAACTGACGCTGCGGTGTATAGATGAACAGAATGTTGTTCGGCTAGTTGCCGTTTTTTTGCTCTAGAGGCTGTGAGAGCACTTCTAATACAGTAAAGGCATTTTTACCCAAACGCGTTTTATCATTCGCCATTTTTACATCAATGGTAAAGTAAATGTCGTTAATCTGAGTTTTTACAACGTCGTTAGAGCTTGGGACGGCCATGGGTTGAGCCACCTCATCACAGCCAGACATAGTACATTGCCTGTCTGTTTGAAATACTGGAGGTTCTTCTTTCCCTGCCATTACCTCTCTCGCTATCACTGGCTTTTTGTCTACATTCGTTTTCACTATCGCTAGATGAGTGAACCCTTGTTTTTGGGCAATTTCGGCCGCTCGATAAAGTGCAAACTGTTGAACCTTATCTGCAGGTGTCTTATCCGTTGCTTTAAAAAGAACTTTATATTCATCTACTGCGATTTTCTCACTTGAGTATCCGTAAGCCGCTTTCGAATTAGCGGGCTTATATGGCGTAGGTGCAGCCACTGGTGTGGATGAACACCCCACTATTGCAAGGCTTAATGCCATGCTCATAGAGGTAAGAAGTATACGGCTATTCTTAATGTTATTTTTGATGTTCATCTCACATGTTCCTTAATACTGTGATCACTGAAACAATGACAATAATGCGGTCCTGCCTAATGTCATTAGCGCTTGATTTCGCTTTGCATTAGGCTTTGCATCAACTGCACCTTTGTATGCGCCTACTGACGCAATGCCAAGAAGGGTCTCTGGTTTGCCCATCATTAACTTACATTGCCTTTTTGCCTGTGTAAGTGCAACGTCGGCATGATGTTTTTGTGAAAAATATGCATGTTCTTTTTGTGCAATGTCGCGCATGTTAGCTTTAAGAAAGATATTCATAACAAATAGCCTCGTTTAGTGCTCGTGTCATTTGATGTATGGGTTAGAGCTTCGTTTTATTCGAAGACCTTGCGCCAGGTTTGAATTAGCCTGCTAAAGCTCAGGTAATTAAAAGCGTTCTGAGCAAGCTTAAAGAATCCAAATGCGGCAATGCTGTTTAATACCAATAAAATTAGTGGCACAGCTACATAATGTAGACCCATATTGTGAAGTATAGCGCCAACAGCAATGTTCAGAATTAGCCAGCAAACCGTACCAACAGCGAAAGCGGCTAAACATGCAAAAATGGTGACAAAGAAACTTTTTTTAATGAGCATCAATTCACTATTAGTGAGTTCGAGAAACGCTAAACCTTGCGCTTTCCGTTGAGTAAATGCCTCCCTAAATGCAGCGAAAACGTCTTTAAACGATGGGTCTGGGTAATTTATTGGGGATGTTTGATCATCATTTAACGATGAATTGTCAGTGTTATCGCCTTTCGTTTGTGTGCGAAAAATCGCCTGCGCCGCTGGCGGCGTCAGGCGAAATGGATTTTCATTGCACACGGTAAACTGTGCGGTACGAAAATCTAGCGCTTTCATGCAATTACTTCTTACGTAGAAGTGATGTTACCAGCATACCTGCGGCAAACGCGATACCTGCGGTCGCCATCGGGTTTTCAATAGCATATTGACGCAATTTCGAAGCTTGCCATTTCTGTTGTGCTAAACGCTTTCTTGCAGACATATTTTCTGCTGACGATGAAGCTGTACGACGAATGTTTTCCTCTGCAATGCCTGCACTGTCTGCCAACTTATCTACTGACGCATGAAGAGAATCTTTCAGTTGATCCGTTACCGGGTGACTCGGCTCAGCCACACCATTAGAACGGTTTGTTTTAACGGTTTGTGTTTTTGCTGAAGCTTGTGTAGCCATAATACTCTCCTTAATATTTAGGGTTCACTTAGAAGGTGCAACGCGCATACCAAATGTTAATTTCTATAATTATCAAGGGGATATATTTGTTCGGGGTGGCGAGCAGGCAAAAGGTTTGCAAGATAATCACAGTATCTTGGCAAACCCTTGTAATATTTTCTTAGCAAATTATAAATAACGGTTGGTTTAACCAATCACAGAAGCCAAGTCGTCTTTCGACACTGGTTTAAGTAACGCGCTATCTATTCCAATCGCTTCCATTGTTTTTTTACTTGCCTCATGGCCGCTTACTATTGTGAGGATGGCATCTGGTAATTTTTCTTTAAGCTCTTCAGCCAAGTCATATCCATCGTAATCAGGTAACGTCAAATCCATTAGAACATGGTCAAACTGGCCGTTCTGAGCTGCTTCAAGCGCGTCAGCACCGCAGAATTCAGTAGTTACATGGTGCCCTAAATGGGTTAAAAACAATTTTAATAGTTCTGCAGCGTCTTCATCGTCTTCAATTACTAGTACACGTTTATTATTGCACCTTTGTACGCTGTCTTTTTTAACATCATTTGTTGGTGCTGCGTTTGAGTTAACTGACGCCTCACTAGCGCTGCAAAACGAGGCTTCTTTTTCTGGCGCGTAAGGTTTGTGCATTGGCATATCAGCTACTTGCGCTTCCACATTGATAAAAGTAATGTGGTCCCCGGGGGGCAGATATTGTGCAAGTAAATGTGCAAGCGCAAAGCGGTCTATCGGTTTACCGATAACGTCATTAAAGCCTTCACGTATTAAAGATTCCTTTAGCCCTTTTCGACTGGCAGCGGTCACTGCGATCACAGGGATATTCTTACCGTGGCGACGTATTGCATGTAAAGCTTCAATTCCATTCATAACAGGCATGTGAATGTCCATAAGGACTAAATCAAAAGGCTGGTTGTGTTCATCCGCCTGTAGAACCGCCTCCAGCGCTTTCACTCCGTTTTCAGCATAGCTTATATCTGCTTTAGACTGGCTTACAATGTGACCGGTAAGTCGTCGAATTTCTCTCAAATCATCGACAATCAGCACCCTACCTGTGACATTCAAGTCAATACTGCTCGATTCGACAGGTTGAATCTGGCCAAGCGTTAAATCAACGTTAGGCTGGGAAGAAATGTCACCTGGATTAATATCAAATGTAAACGTGCTGCCTTCCCCCAGTCGAGATGTCACATTAATATCACCACCAAGCTTCGTGACCAGTTCTTTACAGATAGCCAAGCCTAGACCCGCGCCGCCGTGGTTGGCGCGCATGACATCTTCAATTTGTTCAAAAGGTTGAAAAATATTGGCCAACTTGTCTGGGGGCATTCCAATGCCAGTATCATCTACCGAAAACTTAAGTAGCGGGTGTTGTTTGCCAGCTTCTACACATTGCTCCAGTGCTATGGTGAGCGTAATACTGCCTTTATCTGTGAATTTTACGGCATTCGAGATGAGGTTGAGTAACACCTGCCGAAGGCGTGTAGGATCCGTCTGGATAAACTCAGGTATTTTAGTCTCAGAGACTACGTTCAAGCTCAAACCTTTGTCTTTTGCATTTAGCCGCATTAATGAATGAATGTCGGTAAGAAAAGCAGATAAATTTACATCTTTAATATTTAGCTCGAGTTTTTCTGCCATTATCCGTGACATATCGAGAAGGTCATTTAACAGGCTTAACAAGTGTTTCCCGTTAGAGTGTATGATCGATAACTCTTGCTGAAACGGGCTGTTTCTAGCATCGTCAATCAGGAGCTCTGTATAGCCTAAGATAGAGGTGAGGGGAGTGCGTAACTCGTGACCTAAGTGCGCAAGAAATTTGTCCTTCGCCTTATTTTTTTGCTCTACTTTATTGCGCTCAATACGCTCGTTCTCAATGTCGCGCCTTACCATGGCGTAGCGAATAGTGCGCATAAAGCGTGGCGATTCAATTTCTGATTTTTGCAAATAATCTGCGGCCCCAGCGCGCATAACCATTTCATCTACGGTAGCGTCTGATTGTCCTGTTAATATAACCACAGGTAGGCTAAATTGATTTGATTTTAGAACACCCAAAACATCAATGGCATTTTCAGCGCCCAGCAAATAGTCAAGCAAGCATAGATCAAAATCTTCAGTCTTGAGCGCTTCCACGGCATCAAGGCTGTTTGTCACCCAAGTTAGCTCGAACTTGGGTGACTCACACTGTTCTAGATAGTCAGAAGTTAAGAAGTAATCATCTTCATCATCTTCTACCAATAGAATTTTTATAACCTCTGACATCTAGTACCTCTTTTACTCGTGTGGCAACTCTACAAACTCAATCCAATAACGTCCTAAAGCACGCATTAGTTCAACTAAGCCTTCAAAATTAACCGGTTTAGTAATGTAAGAAGCGCATCCAAGATCATAACCGCGAAGCATGTCTTCTTCTTCCTTAGATGTTGTTAGGATAACAACGGGGATACTGCGAAGTTTGGGGTCATTTTTAAGTTCTTGAAGCGCCTCACGGCCATCTTTTCTTGGCATGTTTAAGTCAAGTAAGATAAGGCTAGGACGAGGGGCAGAAGCAGGGTCGGAGTACTTACCCTCGTGACGAAGAAATTCTAACAACTCTACGCCGTCTTCCACACAAAACAAGTTGTTCAAAACGCGACTTTCTTTTAGCGCATCAACGGTTAATAAACGATCATCCTCGTCATCGTCAGCCATCAATATATTAATTGGTTGTGTTTGTTTACGCGTCATTGTGTTTCTCCATTATTGTTGTTAGAACCAAACGGGTCGCTCTCTACAGGCATTATTATCGAGAACGTTGCTCCTTGTCCTGGTGAGCTAAGAGCAGTGATTTGCCCATTGTGTCTTTCTACTATCCTACGGCAAACAGCAAGCCCAATCCCTGTGCCTTTGTACTCGCTTCTACCGTGAAGACGTTGAAAAGGAGCGAAGATTTTCTCTGCAAAAGATTGCTCAAAACCAATACCGTTATCTTTAACCGTAATTTTTATCCAGTCGTATTCATCTGCCAGCAGTATGTCATGAGTGTCAGATTCGGTTGCTTTTTCGGCGTTAATGTTGACAGCAGGGGTTACGCCTTCACTTTGGAATTTAAGTGCGTTTGATATTAAGTTTAAAAACAATTGCTCGAGTTGTGACTTATCGCCTCGTATAACGGGCATATCGCTTACGCTGATTTCTGCTGAGGTCTCATCAATGGCGATTTCCAAATCCCCGAGTACACTTTGAATGGTATTATTTAGATCTACCTCATCAAACTCTTTACCACGGGTAGAAACGCGTGAAAATGCGAGAAGGTCTGAAATAAGCATAGACATTCGCTCTGCAGCGTTAAGCATACGCGCTAGGTAATCCTTGCCTCTTTCGTCTATTACGTCATTGTAACCAGACTCTAAACGGTTTCCGAAAGCCCTTATCTTTCGAAGTGGCTCTTGTAAGTCGTGCGAGGCTACGAACGCAAAATCTTCCAACTCTCGGTTACTTCGTGCTAATTCGTCGGAATAAAGACTTAACTCTTGTGTCCTTTCTTCAATTCGAGATTCTAAATCTTCGTTCACAGATTCGAGATCGGCCTGATATTTCTCATGTTCTCGAGAATTAATTTTTAAAAGTAGAAAAACAGTGATTATGAGCAGTAACGTAGTTGCTGACGAAATAATCAAGGTGTTTACCGAATCTCTTCTCAGGCTCATCAGGTTTGCCAAGTGCGTGCCTTGCATATCTCTTTCAGAGCTGTCAATTTCGCGAAATAGCGTTTCGAAACGCTTGTATAACTTTATGCCTTTATCACTTCTAACTAAGTTAATAGCCTCTCGCTCTCTTCCCTCTTTAACGAGCTCAACAACCTCTATAACCTCATTCACTTTCGCTTTTGTAAGCTCAAGCAATTCTTCGATTCTCACAGACTGATCGTCAATATCAGATGAAAAAGAGCTGACTTCTACTTCGTCCATTAATTCGCTGATTACCCCGAGTGTTTCGGTATAATCCGTAAGATATTCTTCGTCGTCCGTGAGCATATAGCCACGTTGACCAGACTCAACTCTCAATATAGCTACATGCAAGCGATTTACTGCATTGATAACGCGATTAGTAGTGAACAGCCGTGCTTCTAGTGCAGAAAGGTCGTTGAGCGTACTTACCACATAGAAGGAATTTGCTGTTATTACAACGATGACCAGAACGACCAAAATTATCCAGCTGTATAACGAAGACAGAACTTTAGTAATCATTTACTCATTCCGAAACATTCTCACCCAACTCAGTTGTCATATCAGAAAGGGTGTGACTGCAGTCTTTTGCACTGCTTATTATTTTATCCAATGCCGCCAACGCCTTTTCAGGCGGGACGTCTCCATTGAGTGCCATTTTCACTAGCTCAGCCTGCATAGATATTCTATTCAAAGGTTTTCGAGCGTCGTGCACGAAAACACTTAGTCGAGCAAATTCTTCACTAGTCATGTCGAATACCTCTTTTACTCTTCTTTACTAAGGTCACCATAGGCATGAAGACGGTTATACAAGGTTTTGGTACTTATACCTAACATTTCAGCTGCCGTTGTCTTGTTGCCATTCACTTTTTCCAAGGTGGCGTAAATAAGCTCTTTTTCTACATCTTCAATAGTTCTTCCCGCTTGTAATGCAGGTGTTGTACTTTGCTTTTGCGCAAATGGAGATTCGATAGTTTTAGGGAGCTCAATTTCGCTTTGTTCTGGGTCACTCATAATGGCTGCACGATGCACAAAGTGCCTTAACTCACGAACGTTGCCCGGCCAATCATAAGCTTGAAGCGTATCTAGCTGGCTTTCCTCCCACTTAAAATTCGAGCCGTTCTCTTTGTTAAATTCGGCAATGAAAGTTTTAGCTAGCAGAGGAATGTCTTCTTTTCTGTCGCGTAGAGGTGGTATTGTTATCGGAAATACAGCAAGCCTAAAGTAAATGTCTTCGCGCAGGACTTTGCTTTGTGCGATCTCTTCCATCGTTCTGTTTGTGGCTGAAACTACACGGCAGTTAACAGGGATCGTTTTCGTACCACCTACTCGAATAACGACTTTATTCTCAAGAACCCTCAATAGGTTTGGCTGCATATCAATGGGCATTTCTGTAATTTCATCTAAGAAAAGAGTGCCACCTTCTGCTTGCTCAAACACGCCTTCTTTACGACCTACTGCACCAGTAAATGCCCCTTTTTCATGGCCGAATAGTTCGCTACCAATTAATTCTTTTGAAAATGCACCACAGTTAGTGGCGATATAAGGCCCTTCACTCTCTGAAGCGCGGTGAATTGCAGCTGCAACAACCTCTTTACCAACACCACTTTCGCCTAATAGCATAACGTTAGCGCTTGTTTTGCTCACCCGTGAAATGAGTTTGTACAACTCTTTCATCACGGGAGACTCGCCAATAAGCAAGTCGAAATGCTTTTCAATCTTTTCTTCAGCCGGCGTTTTTTGTTTTGGTTTTTTACTCAGTACCGCCTCGATTTCTTCACGTTGTATTGGCTTGACGAGATAATCGACTGTAGGTCCACATAAGCCTTTTATTACACTTTTGACTGACGGGTGGCCAGTGATTAGTGTTACGCGAGGTCTCTTAGGAAGTGCATCAAGCTCATTGAATAGATGTGCGCCGCTTCCATCTGGCAACATGAAATCTAGCAGTACGTGATCGAAGGTTTCTTTTTCGAGCCAGTCTCGAGCCTCTGCTAATGTAGCGGCAGTAAGTACGTCGTGGCCCAGAAATTCAATAATTGTACAGGCAACTTCAGTAAATTCGGCGTCGTCATCGACTAAAAGTACGGTTAGCACGTGGATGTCCCTCTTTCTCTGTCCATTAAGAATATGGAATAAAATCAATATTATAGTTTTATCATAAATAACAAGGAACAATAACAAAAACGCACGGCATCCATGAGTATTTCCTCGCTTTAATCGTTCAGTTTTAGGTAGCACGCATACGGAAAATGCAACATCGACGTAAATATCGTTAGGCGATGACTTTTGTAGAGCGTCGACATTGCCAATCGATGTGAAGATGGTTAAGCGTATGAATTAGTGCAAAGTGTTACCAATTTACATGGTATTGCAAAAAGTATTCCCACCCGCTTTTTGCAGGAGCTGTACAACACCTATGGCATATTTTTCGCACAACCTTTTGCAAGAAAAGTTTCGCTAATATGAGATGTAAACGACGAAGAATTTTAGCGCGTTTATAGTGGAGAGCGCGCTTTGAAACTACTGGGAAAAAACGAAAGTTAAGTCAAAGGAATTGAAAATGTGGGCAAAAACAGCTGGAAGATCAATGACCTTGTCCGAGCTGCTGACAAAAATGCAGCCAAGAGCAAGTCAGGATTTATTCTATTTTGCTGATTTTTGGGAAGTGATGGAAAAGCGCGGTTTTGGACCTATGTTGGCGCTACCATCATTTATCGCTTGTACGCCTATAGGCGCAATACCCGGTGTCCCTTCACTGACTGGTGTGACGATTTTACTCATTGCATTGCAAATTTTACTCGGTAGCAGGCACCCTTGGCTACCTCAAAAAGTGATGGATATTCATTGTGATGCGGACCAATTAAGAAACATCGTTGAAAAGATCAAACCTCACGCTGCAAAAATAGATCGCTTTCTCATTCCTCGTTGCTTTTTTATGAGGCAGCCCGTGTTTCGTTCTTTGATTGCATTGAACTGTGTAGGTTGTGGCTTTGTTATGATACCCCTTGAGCTCATTCCTTTCATGGGCTTTATACCTGCATTAGCAGTCCTCATAATGGCAGTCGGCATGGCCACCGACGACGGTGCGGTGGCTTTGATAGGCGTGACAATATCGGTATTTGGGTTCGTGCTAGGCTTTGAGCACTTACCAGGAGCGATTAGTTAAATCTACGGTTATCAAGAGCAGGAATCTATCATGAAATCTGAGGTGGGTAGGTTCATGGTTTGGTATCTCAATTCCCCTATGAATGCGCGGGCTGCTGGTCCTAATGTGTCTCCATCTTCGAAAGAAAGATATAGTAGGGCTTTTCGTAATGCTGCATTGTTATCTAAAGGAAGGGGTACCAGCGTACCATTTTCTAGTTCTTCTTTTATAATTGCTATGGGTAACCAAGCAAAGCCTAACCCTTGAGCAATGATATCTAACGATGTTCTTACATGGCTAACCGTCCATCGCTGTTCCGCACCGAGCCAACCTACATCTGCCTTGCGCTCTGCTGAAGAGTCGCGAACCACAATTTGACGATGGGTTTTAAGGTCTTCTAGTGTTAGCGTTCTTTTTAGTTGGTGTAGCGGATGATCGGCATGAGCAACAGCGGCAAACTCAATTTCGCATAAATCCTCACTGAACCCATTTGGGAAGACAAAAGGAGAAATGCCTAAGTCCACTTTGCCACTAGCTAGCAATGCATTTGCACCGCTTAGCACAGTTTCCTCTATTTCAATGCGCAATAAAGGAAACTCTGCTGAGACTTTGGCTAAAACGTTATAAAGTAACTCAGAAGGGAAAATAATATCCACAGCAATACGCAGCGTTGTTTCTGTTCCAACTTTTAAACTATTTGCTACAGCTTCTAGCTTGTGAGCCTCGTTAAGCAAAAATGACGCGCGTCTGTACATCAGTTCACCTTGAGGGGAAAGTTGTACTTTACGGCCAATATTTTCAAACAGCGTTACACCGATAGCGCTTTCCAGCTTTTGAACCGCGTGATGAACGCTTGATTGACTTTTATGTACTTCAGCAGCGGCTTGATTAAAGCCCCCGGCATCTACCACGGCTTTAAACATACGCCATTGTTCTAGTGTAGATTTAAGCATACATCGCCCTTAATCTATTATTTAACCTTCTTATATCATACACATCTTGTGCAAGTCATTTTTCGTTGGCTTGGTTAATGGTTGGTATTGAACAGGTTACGACTGATACTTCGTCATACCCTATGTTCATTAACTGTTCTGCCGCTAATTTCGCACGAACGCCAGACGCACAATGAACATAGAGTGGTGTTGAGGCATCATGAAAACGTTCAAGTGCTTTCATCTCTAAAATACCGCGCGGAATATTAAGCGCAGCGGGAACAGGATGCTTTGTTGCTTCACTATTTTCTCTTACATCGATAAGTGCACCATTATTTTGTTTTAACTCATTTGCTGCCTGTTCAGCAGTAACACAACGTATATCAAAATTGATGTTTTCAATACGCGTCTTTAAATCAATCAACATGATCGTTCCTTAAAAATAAACTTGCACAAATAAACTAAAATAAGAAAAAGCTAATGTAAGGCTTATTAATTCAACTAGACAATAGAAATAACTGAAATTCATCGCATAAAATGGCAAGTCGGCAGAATGTCTTATACTTTAGTATAGTTAATGGCTAAATTAGTGCCCAGATACTTTACACATAGGGAGTGCTTATGTCCGAGGAAATGGTAATAGGTTCAGAAAATATAATGGAACACGCTGCGGAAGCTGAAATCTTTTTAAAGCAATTCGCAAACAAAACCCGTCTAATGGTACTTTGTTCACTATTAGAGGAGGAAAAGTCGGTAACTGAACTACTAGAAGTAGTCAACGTTTCACAACCCGTGATTTCCCAGCATCTTGCTTTATTACGAGAGTCTAAAATGGTGGCTACTAGAAGGGAAGGTCAAACGATCTACTACCGCCTTGCGGATGAACGGGTTAAACGCCTTATCGCGTTAATGTACGAATTTTTCTGTCAGTAATACTTAATTCTTTCATTACACAACCACAATGTCCGCGGTCAAACGGACATTGTACGGTCAATATGACTTCTTAAAGCTCTACGTAAACTACTAATCGAATTGCTTGCAGAGCATTGCAATGTAATCGTCCTCTGCAATTCTGTCGCTATCTACTTCTGGCCTGTTGAGCAGTTCATCATGACTTAGCTTAACCTCAACACTGTGTGCGGCCCAATCAATACTTTTTATGTCATGTGGCATCAAAACTAAATGTTTTCCACCTGGAAGCCAGTTATTCGTATCCACAACGAGCATGACTATTTTCCAACTTCGCGAGTCAATTATAAAATTGCTAATGTGACCCACGTTATCGGTGGTAGTAGCAACTTCATAACCACCTACTTCACCAACAGCTCTTAAGTGATTGCTGGTCTTTTTGGGGTGAAGCGTTTCTGAGTCATTAGTCTGCTGCAACTGAACAAGCTCATTAGGGTGTGCAAATTCACCCCAAGCTCCAGGCCCTATCCAGTAGTACCCATACCCAAAGTATTTAAAAAGGTTTTCCTCGTATTCCCGAGAGACGGGTTTATGCTCGTCTATAGAAGGACTATTTTTCAATTTTTCGACCGTCATATTTACATGTACGGCGCTCTTATCTCTATCTAGTTCTGTTAAAGCGATGGGGGAAATGACCACTTTTCTGCTAAGCGGAAGCCATGTATTGGTGTCTGCAACCAAGTAACGTACAGTAAACGTCTCGTCGTCAAAAAGAATATCGCGGATGCCGCCCACTTTGTCATCAACGGCATGAATAGAAAAGTGAGTGAGCTGTTTTGAACTTATGATCATCGTTTCGCCTCCTTTGCTAGGGCTCTTTATGCAGAGCAACGGTTAACGTTGATAAACGTCGCTCTTTATTACTCTAAGTGTAGACATTCCTTAACCTTTCACCATTTTGTTCTTGGTTAAAGTTGATTGAGATCATTAAGGTTTACAAACAAAAAAGCTCGCATTAAGCGAGCTTTAACAGGAGAGTGCTTTTTAGGCGACGTCAAACTCATCATCAGAAAAATCATCGTCGTAATCCGACTGGTTGCTAGCACTGCTATGAAGCGTGTAAAAGTGCTTTTTACCCCTAGCTAACCTGACATACTTTGCCCATGCCTTTTCTAGGTTATTAGCCGCTTCAACTTTGCCATTAATGAACTCGACGAAGTGTTTCTCATCTTCGCTTTCTGGCAATAGTTCACCACTTTCAAGTCCTAACAAGGTCTTTCCGTAATTCGTTAGAAGGTCGGCTTCAGTAATGCTGAAGTCACCTGATTTACGGAAACCATATGGAAACTTCTGACGGTCGATATAAGGTTTTGCTGATAGTCGAATAGCTAAACTTTTCATGATGTACCCAACGTAATGTTTTGTTCAGCGCACTTTTAAAATAATTAAAAACGAAGATAAAACAAAAGATTTTTCTCTTATCAATAAAAAATTTTTAAGAGTTCAAAAAGAAAAAGAATTTCGGCACTTTTGTTTAACTAATAAACAATATTGACGTAAATAAGTAGAAGCATGAGATTTTTTAAGGTTCTGATTTTGCTATTAAAGTTGGTGTTTTTAAACTCTTGATGGCTTAGCTGAACGTGCTGATATAAGCGTAATGGAAACGAGTGTGTTATGTCTATTGAGTTTCATTGAGTACGTAATCAAAAATTCTTATCGCTACGATGATTAAAATTCGTTTTCCATTTTACTGCTTACGATAATAATTGAAGTGTGTTAACAACCCAGAGAAGTCAATGAGTAAAGACTATCGTTACCAGCGTGATGAATGGGACTCGGTAGAAGAGGAAGATTTTCACGCTAAAAAGCCAAGCTCCAAACGCCAAAGTACGGTAAAGGAGAAGCAGAAGCGTGACTTGCAACGCCGTGATAAACAGCGTCGCCTGCACCAAGAAGAGTATTAATTCAGCGAGTTGATGAAATTTTATTTAAGCGCACCGCATTAAGCGGTGCGCTTCTGTGCTTTTGTGTTTACTTGCCGTATGATCTGTGTCAATTTACGTCTACTTAGATTCGGTTGTACAACAAGCATGGATATACGCTTTCTCACCACCTTTATAGAGGTGGCTAAAACACGTCACTTTGGTAAAGCTGCGGAAAACCTTTACCTCACTCAATCTGCCGTTAGTGCACGAATAAAGCTTCTTGAAGAATATTTTCACACCACGCTTTTTATAAGACAGCGCAATAGTATTCAGCTTACACAATCAGGTGAAAAGTTGCTTCCCTATGCAAAGCAATTATGCGCTACGTTGAATGAAGCGAAGCAAGAACTACAAATTCAGTCTTCGGAATATGTTGTGTGTGGCGCAACACAGCTTGCTAGTGAATTGCTGTTGCCTAGAATGCTTAGCCATCTTCACAATTCATTTCCGGACTGGTCGGTAAAGGCAGAAGTTTTAACGCTTGATACCTTGTCTCGTCAGCTTCATGAAAGGGTTACAGATCTCTCGTTTTCCACTGAGCCACTTAAATCTGAAGAGGTGAATAGCGATGTCTTATTAGAGCATGAGCTGGCGCTATACCGTATCGGAGAGGGTGCAGACTCTATAGATGCTGCAGATTTTGTAGCAATAGATTGGGGCGCTAAAGCCAGAGACTGGCTACTTACCACCTATCCGCAACTTCGCGATGCTAAGTTAAGGACAAATTCATTAAACTTAGCACTCAATAATCTACAAAGTGAGGGCGGTATAGCTGTACTTCCAACAGACGTTGAAACGCAGTTACACGCTGGCACCAAAGTGACTAAAATAGAAACCATAGAGAACGTATCTTTTAAAGTTTACGTGCATAGTATGAAGCAAGTACGACGGGTCGGACTCGCTGAGATCATACAAAGTGTATCGACAGCCTGTTAAACACTACCCCTAGTTACGCCAATGTGCCGAACTGTTCGGCACGCAAATGACAGAATTTTAGAGAGAGTCCAATGTCTCAATTACATCCTTTACTAGAAAAAAATGCATTCCAGCGTTTGGAAGCAAGCCTTGAAACAATTAAAGCTGAACAGAAATTGTTTATCCTTAAAGACGAGCACGGCTGTGTGATGCTAACCACCGACGAGGAAGATGGCGTACCGGTATGGCCTGATGCAGAGCTTGCATTATTATGGGCCACAGAAGACTGGGCGCATTGTGAAGCCATGGAACTGTCGACTAAAGAATTTTTAACGAAATGGGTACCGGGTATGACACAAGATGAACTCATGGTTATTGTATGCCCAGTTCCCGCAGAAGAGGGTGAGGTAATTACACCAGAGGAGTTTGCTGAGTATCTTTAACGTGTGATCTCAAGTGTTCACCAAAATGTAAATATTCAGTAGCAGCCGAGGACATTTGCGCGCGATCCATGCGCGGCGTTGTCGTAGCCTCAAACATTCTTTTGTGTATCTATAACCCAAGGAGGCGTTATGTTTACTGACAAACCTACAATGAACAGCTTGTTTAGCCAACTCGGTTTAGGAAGCTCTGACGAAGAAATTGCTGAATTTTTCGAGACGCATCGAGGGCTTAATAAAAGCCAGCATTTACATGAAGCTCAGTATTGGAATGAAAGTCAGTCTGCTTTTTTGAAAGAGGCTATCGTGGAAGATGCTGCGTGGGCTGAAGTTATCGATCAGCTAAATGCAGAACTCCACAAATAATTAGGTGCTTTAACACCCGTTTTCGCACGCTATATTTAACGTTATAAAAAAGGCAGTTAACGCTTTGTTGCAACCAAACATTGACGACTTGTGGTTTGTTCCCCTAGGGGGAACAGGCGAAATAGGTATGAATCTCAATTTATACGGACACAATGGTCAATGGTTAATGGTGGATTGTGGGGTATCATTCGATGAGCCCCTAGTACCCGACTATAAAAAGGGTGACAAAGTCGCTAACGGTATCCAATCAAAAGGCTCTACACACCGAGTAGTAGCTCCTGATCCCACCTTTATTGCGAAGCAGAAAGACTCGCTAGCTGGTATTGTGATCACGCACGCTCATGAAGACCACATTGGTGCTATTCCTTATTTATGGGAACGGTTTCAAAAGCCAATTTATACCACGTCGTTTACCGCCGAGGTATTAAGGCGCAAACTAGCTCGCAGCAAGCTTGCAAACCGAATAGCGATAATTGAAGTTGATGCCGGTGATACCAAGCAGATAGGGCCGTTCAGCGTACATTGGCTGGCTATCACCCATTCTTTACCCGAGCCTTTCGCACTAAAGATTACCACCCCAGTGGGGACGGTATTGCATACTGCAGATTGGAAAATTGATGCTAACCCGATCACCGGTCAACCTTTCGATACAAATCTTTACAAGCGATTGGGTGAAGAAAACATCCTCGCTTTGGTGGGTGATTCCACTAACGCGCCAAAGCCTGGTTTTTCGATCTCAGAAAGAAACTGTTACGACGGATTATTGAGCACTATAGCGCCTCTAACAGGGAGGGTCGTTGTTGGGTGTTTTGGGAGCAATATAGCAAGGCTTATTTCACTGGCAAGAATTGCAAAGAAAACAAAGCGATACATGGGGTTGTATGGACGCTCATTAATGAACATGTATGGCATTGCGAAACAACAAGGTATTTGGCCGGATGATTTACCGATAACAGACCCTCAACACTTAGGCTACTTGCCACCTCACGAGGTATTAGCTGTAGCAACAGGTAGTCAGGGCGAAAAAAATACGGCGCTTGCTCGTTTGGCCCGTGACAATCATCCCCACCTTAATTTAGATAAGGGCGATACGGTTCTATTTTCTTCTATCGTTATTCCCGGCAATGAAGACAGTGTAGAGCGTTTGAGCAAAGCATTATCAGCAAAAGGTGTTTCTGTTATTCACAGTGAAGATAGTGTCTTACCTATTCACGCGAGCGGTCATCCTTGCGAGGAAGAACTCAAATTAATGTATCACTGGGTTAAACCCAAGATTGCGATCCCGGTTCATGGCGAACACCAGCATTTAAAGGCTCACGCGGAAATTGCGAAGTTATGCGGTGTGACTAAGCACTATGTGGGTCAAAATGGTGACCTATACAGATTAGCGCCACAGCCAAGTATTCGAAGACAGGTTGTGCCGGTTGGGCGCGTGCCTATACAGCAAGATTAACGAACTAAATTAAATACAGTTAGTTTGTAAACAAAGCCAAATAGCAGTGCACCAATTTCATTGGGAAACTTATCACCAAGAGTTGGTCAAAGGTGTACTTTTTGCATTACAAAGCTAGCAGGGTACTTTCAATAAGCCTTTAAATTTCAATGTTATAACGATATCTTTTAAGATTGTAAAAACCTCGGCATGAAGCTGCCCATGTTTCAAACATTCTGTTACACTTGAAAATATAATAAAAATGTAAATTGTGCGATCCATTCGTGATGAAGTGTTTTACCTACCTTTTTCTTTTGGCTTTTTCTGTTTGTTTAGGTGCAGTGGCATCTCCTCGGTTATCTAACCCTGTTTTTCAGTCTCTCTCGACAAAAAATGGCCTGCCTCAAGATGTCGTGAATGACATTCTTATAAGCGAAGATGGATTTGTATGGATTGCCACTGAAGGTGGCTTAGTGCGGTGGGACGGCGTAAGAACTAAACTCGTAACAGGCCCAGATAATAGCCTTGCTGATGCATCAGTTCATCGGCTAGCGCTGCAAGGCTCAGAAGCGCTTTGGTTCAGTATCTATGGGCGAGGAAATTTTTATCTTGATTTAACCACACAAAATGTCGTTCAAATAGCGCCCACGAAATATCATGACATAGAAGGGGTTGTGCAACATGCCGAGACATTTCATTGGTATACGCCAAGCAAACTTGTTATTGCACTAAACGAAGAAGTGCAACTATTTGATACAGAAAAAAACGAAATAACCCGCATTGCTGAATTGCCGGCACCTTTGCTTGAAAATCAACATAGTATTCGTTCGGCCATAACTATTGATGATGTTTTGGTAGTGGCGACGACCAAAGGTGTTTATGTCAAAACTATTTTTGATGCTGAACAGCCTTTAATTAGCTTGGATTACCTAGGTGATACTGAGCAAAATATTGACAATATCAATGCAAAATTTCTGATGTTGGATGAGCAAAACAGAGTCTGGATTACAACGGTACTCGGGGTATTCGTTACAGACAAAAAAGATTTTTTAGCGCAAGTCAGCGGTGTTAAAGAAAACGTATTTACACAAGTCGCATCTGATAGAAACGTGTGGACTTTGGTGCAGCACAAAGAAAATGCGTTTTGGATGGGCACAAATAAAGGCTTGTACCAACTAGTTCAGACGGCTAATGGTTGGGAGCATGAACATATCTTAGAGCCTAATAATGGTTTCACTGAAATCTCAAATAAAAAAATCACCGCAATAGCCAAAGATGAAGCAGATAATTTGTGGATGAGTTCCGTTTACGCTGGTGCTTTATATTTTGGGGTGAAAAGCGCAGATATCTTTGCTATCCAGAATGAAAGAACAGGTGAAGAGAGTACGCTAACCAGTCATGTTGTGTGGACATTTGCTGAAACAGAGCCCAATAAAATATGGATAGGGACTGAAAACGGGCTAAATCATTATGATTTTGCTACGAATATATCCGAGAAGTTTTATTACTTCGATGACGAAGTTTATGGAAAGGGAGCAGTCGATAAGATTATTCCTTTGCAGAGTGGAAAATTGTTCTTAAGTACTTATGAAGGGATTCGGTTATTTGACCCGAAAACAGGAGAAGTGTCTCGTCCTGAAGTATTGAGTGGAGGGGAAAATACAGTTTTTGATACTTATGGGCCCGGCATGTACTTATCCAATGAGGGCATTTTGTATTTCATTGGTTACGAAAGCTTTCTGAAATACGACGTCGTTAAAAAAGAAGTTTCGCCCTTTAAACTAGACCCACGAGTGTTCGATATCAATTTTTCTTATGGTTTTATAGGGCAGTCAAAATATCACAATGACAGGCTGTTTTTAGCTACAGAAGGAGGATTGTGGCTAATCGATCCGACTACCTCGCAGCATGAACTTGTATATCGTTTCCCAGAGGTTTATAGAGGGAGCGAACGCTCCATTACGTCGTGGGTAATTGACGATATGGGCGTACTTTGGCTTGCATACAGTGGTGTGGGGCTAATAGGCCTAGATGCGGATACTTTCGAACCCCTTTATGATTTGAATGATAACAATATTTTATTATCGAACATTGTATATGGGCTTCAGAAGGATGAGTCTGGCAGTATCTGGTTTAGTTCGCATAAAGGTCTTCACAGATACGACCCTTCCACCGGTCAAATTAAGAATTTTATTTACGGTCGAGAACTAAGTGTTTCGGAGTTTAATCAGGGGGCATCGCTAAAGCTTAACGATGGAAGGCTGGCCTATGGTTCTACTAGTGGTGCCGTTGTCTTTTCTGCATCGCAACTGGAAAGTTTAGATGTTGACGGTGGTTTACTTGGCAAGAAAACCGCCATTACTGAGGTTGTACTAGGTAATCGCGAGCTAAATCAGCCCCTTAAAAACTTAAGCGGTCACCATTTTAATCTAAATTATGAGGACTATGGGCTAACCATTCACTTTTCCGCACTCGCCATGTCTGGCATAGGAAAAGTGAAGTATTACTACAAACTTTTAAATGGTGACAAAGTGGTTACCGAAGGTATTACTGAAGATGCGAAAGTAACCTTTACTAATATCGAACCTGGCGACTATGTTTTTACCGTCGCGCCCACACCTGGAAGCTTCGACTTTAACGTTCTGCCAGCGGAAGTAAGCCTGTCTATGCCATACGCACCGCTTCGTTCGCCGTTGGCCTATTCGATATATGTCACCTTAGCCGTGGGCCTGTTAGTGGCTTACTTACTTTCTAGGCAGCGTCACTTATTCCGATTACAAAAAGCACAACAGCAAGTGACGTTATTTAGTGATGCTTTCAGGCAAACTCGAGATTGGGTACTAATTTTCGATAAGGACAAGCGTCTCGTCGCGGCTAATCCTTCCTTTGAACATGTGTTTGGATTTAATAGTAAAGATCCACTGCCTAAGCAGCTTGCGCGGCTTTATATGCGCTATCCCAACCTAAATAGGCATCTTTCAGGTAAGCTTCCGGAAATGCAGGGCGGTGATTTTTGGAAAGACGAAGCTGTTATTGACGGTGCCGACGGCAAGCGTTACGACGTCTTGATAGATATTACAGCAGTAAGTGGCGAAACTAACGATGCAGAGCACTACCTTATTGTTATTTCAGATATTACCGAGCAGAAAAACGCAGAACGCAAGTTGCTGAAGATTGCTACGTATGACAGCTTGACGGGGCTGGTAAATAGAACATTGCTGCTTGATAGACTTGAACACGCCATTGGGCTTGCTCGACATCACGAACACCGTGTAGCAGTAATGTTTGTAGATTTGGACAGGTTTAAAGGTATTAACGATTCTCTCGGCCACGATTATGGCGACAAATTGTTACGTATAGTGGCGAACAGAATGCGAAATCTAGTAGCAGAGTCTGGCACGGTGGCGCGGCTTGGAGGTGATGAATTCGTTATTGTCATCGAAGAGGTAGATGAAAGCGATGATCTAAGTTCTTTCGTCGCACAAATTATCGAATCGGTAGAAACACCAATTTCACTGGCTGAAGAAGTGCTGCGAGTATCGTGTAGTATTGGCGTTGCTTTTTACCCCGAAGATGCGTCTGAGCCCGCAGAGCTTATTAAGCAGGCCGACGTTGCCATGTATAGCGCTAAGAAAGATGCATTAAGTGGTTTTACATACTTTACTAGTGACATGAATGAGCGCGCTAAAACACGTTTACTGTTAGAAAATAAAGTTAAGCGCGCGTACTCGGATAACTGTTTCTTTAACCACTATCAACCAATCATCGATGCAAGGACAAATACCACAATAGGCGTCGAGTTATTGCTGAGAAGTAAGCTAGATGGCGAGCCACTATTCCCCGACCAATTCATACCCATTTTAGAAGAACTGAAATATATTATAGAAGTGACGCGGCAAGCCATGCGCCGAGCCGCAGAAGACTTGGCAGCTTGGTATAGCCAAGGCTTTACTGGGTATGTGTCGATTAACTTGTCCGCGCTTCATTTTAAGACAGAATTCGACTTAAGCGGTGTACTGAGCCTGTTAAACGAATTCGATTTACCAAAAGAAGCCTTCAGGTTTGAGATCACTGAAGGGGTGTTAATGGACGATAGCGATAATGCTTTGAGGCAAATTAATCGCTTTGTTAATGAAGGCTTCGTGCTAGCACTAGATGACTTTGGAACGGGGTATTCATCGCTCAGTTATTTAAAACGTTACCCATTGTCGGTGCTTAAAATAGATAAAAGCTTCGTTAACGAAATGGCGCCTGGTAATGCCAACGAAGCGTTGGTTACGACGACTATAGCACTCGCGACTAACCTAAATATGAGTTGTGTTGCAGAAGGGGTTGAGACTAAAGCGCAGGTTGACGAACTTATTGAGAAATCGTGCTTTTTCCACCAAGGGTATTTTTACGCAAAGCCATGCGCAGCTGATGAGCTTGCCCCTCTGTTGTTTAAAAAGTGGGTATAGGAGCAGTATTCAGTTTTTATCCAAGAAAGATCATAAAGAGCAAAAAGCCTCATCTATAAAAAAATTAAATTTAGCGCCCAATGCCTTGTTATTCATCGCAAAGAATGTAAACGCTTGTTTAAAAAGCTTGTTTTTCAATAAAAAATAGGGCTTATTAGAAGTCTGTGAAATCATTGTAAAAATGAGCTACATTATAACAACATATGAGTGACTTATGCCGCTAGACATGACAGCAAACGCAAACACCACGGAAGTAATAACATCGCCATTAAGTATGTTGTACCACTGGGAACAAAGCCGTGGAGACGACGTATTTCTTACGCAACCTATAAACGGTGAATATCACGACTACACATGGAAACAAGTCGCCGAGCAAGCCCGAAAAGTGGCAGCACGTTTACGCGAATTCGATTTTCCTCAAGGAAGCCGCATAGGTATCTTTTCGAAAAATTGCGCTGAGTGGTTTATCGCTGATCTGGGCATTATGATGGCAGGTCACGTGTCGGTCCCTATTTTCTCGACGGCCGGTCCAGACACGGTCCAATATGTATTGAAACATGCTGACGTTCAGCTACTGTTCGTTGGAAAACTAGACAACACTGCTGAACAAGTTGCATCTATTCCTTCAGAATATTTAACGGTTGCCTTCCCTTATCCAAACATTGCTACCAAACAGCAGTGGAAAGAGTTTATGGATATCGCGCCCATTACAGACTCACCTGTACCTGAAATGGATGATTTGATGACCATCATTTATACGTCTGGTAGTACTGGTCAGCCTAAAGGGGTAGTGCACAGTTACAATACGGCTTGTTGGGCTGCGCGTCGCTCGCTGGATCAATTGGGTATTAACCAAAATGATCGCACAATGAGCTATTTACCGCTTGCGCACATTACTGAGCGCGTTTTGGTAGAGCTTTCTAGCTACTACAGCGGCGGAAAAATCCATTTTGTGGAAGACCTAGCAACATTCCAGCGCGATGTGGGGCATTGTCAGCCAACGCTATTTATTTCGGTGCCTCGTCTGTGGACCAAGTTTCAAATGGGCGTGTTAGCGAAAATGCCGCAGAAGAAACTGGATACGCTGCTAAAGATTCCAATTTTGAACAAAATTGTAGCGAAGAAAATTCGTAATGGATTGGGCATTAACAATGCGCGCTTGTGGGCAAGTGGTTCAGCGCCGCTAGCGCCGGCTGTCATTGAATGGTTCGCGAAAATCGGTATCTACATTTCTGAGGGATGGGGAATGACCGAGAACAGTGCCTACGGCACGGGCAGTGTGCCTTTTAGACACGATAAAATTGGCTGCATTGGTAAGCCCTACGACGGCGTAGACATTCGTACTTCAGAAGAAGGTGAAATCCAAGTTAAGTCGCCGTGCAATATGTTGGAATACTACTTAGAACCACAAAAAACGGCTGAAGTCTTTACAGAAGACGGTTATCTGCGCACTGGCGATAAAGGGGTAATCGATGCTGATGGCTACGTTAAAATAACGGGCCGTTTGAAAGATATCTTTAAGACTGCGAAAGGCAAGTACGTTACGCCAGCGCCGATTGAAGCTAAATTTATGGAAAACCCTATAGTTGAGCAAGTCTGCGTGACAGGCACAAATTTGCCTCAGCCAGTGGCTTTACTTGTGCTTAGTGAAGAAGCGCAGAGAAAAGACAAAGCAGGCATTGAAGCTAGCCTTAAGAAAACATTCGAAGCTATAAACGCAAAGCTGGAAAGCCATCAAGTTATGGATCGCGTTGTCGTGATGAAAAACGAATGGAGCATCGAAAACGACTTGCTGACTCCGACGCTTAAAGTAAAGCGTCATGTTTTAGAAGACCGTTTTGTCGATATCATCCAAGGTAGCTATAGCGACAAGTTAGTTTGGGTCGACGCGTAAAATCTTTGTAAGTCTTTTGCTTTGGTAATAATTAAAAAGCTCTGTCCATGACAGAGCTTTTTGTTATCAGAAGGAGGCGCAGTAAGCGTTGAAACTGTGATGAGCTATAAGCACTTCAGCGGCGCTAAATCGCGTCAAACGAAACACAATGTTCGCTTTAAGAAGGGTAGCGAGAGCGTAACCCTTCATATACTAAGTCGCTAAACTCTGGCTTCGTTAAGTCAAGGGCATCCATTACTTCTACCAGGTGCTCGTTGTCTTCACGTCCTTCCCACACTTTTACGTAAGTGCCTTCTTTATAGCCGTTATCTTGGCGGAAAAAATTGAGCACATTTTTACCTACGTACTGACGATACAGTTCGTCAGCTGACATTTCACACTGGCTTACGATGAACATGAATAGTGGGACGCTAAAGCGTTTGGCGGCGCAAAGTCCTGTCATCAATTCTAAGTTATCAAGAAGCGACTGATTTGACGCGTCATAATCTTTTCCGTCAAAAGTCACAGAAGTGCTGCCACTTGCTAGTTCAGAAGCGATATTTTTCGCAGACTCAGCGATGTCACCTTTATACTCAATAATGCAGGCGCTTAGTGCGAAGTGCCAAATATCTACTAACTCCATTTGAAGTTGAGGCAAGTCTTTTTGCTGTGCTTTCCACCATTTCCAACCATGATGTTCGATGGCTTCAACTGACTCAACCATTGCTGCACGTAAGTATCCGTAACCAGCATTTAGCCATTCTGGATTTACTTTGGCATTCATTTTGTCTTGAAGATAAAGCATAGTGGCGAGTTGTTGCGCGGTTAACATTGTTGCTCCTGACCGTGAAATTACGTTGCGTTTTCTAAAGGAGAAATTGTACTTGAATGACGATGTAGGAGAAACTGCTAATTGTCATCAGAGTTATCTCGGTATTAATTCGGCGGTTTAGTGCATGCTTGTGGTGCACTTGCACCATAGTAAAACCGTCTGGTTACAACTAAAGTATTGGTTTTTGTTTAAGTTATTGAATAGTAAAGATTAAAAAGTTGGCATTCAATCTGCAAAAATCAATTTGTTAACAGTGCTGCCCAGTAGCGCTAACGTGAATGAGTGCCAGGCAACGCTTATTCACGTTGTTACTGAGTAGACCGTAAACCTTACCCATACAGATTTTTCGTGTCCTGAGGTCTGTGTGGGTTTTTTTTGCCTAAAAAATAGCAACTTCATTTTTCGCTTATCCGGCGTGTCAGCTTTTCTTATCATCTTGTGAAAGCACTCACCAGCATTGTTTCTTCGTCGTGCCCAAGATTTTGTATTATTACCATAAGGCATTTGCTTATCTAAATTTTAGAGAAATCACTTAACTACTGAGCCTAATGCGATACACTGATTTATAATAGGTCAATAGGCCTTGGTCTTTGCACAATATCTAAAAGCACGTTCTACAAAGGATTTTTCGATTGCTTGCGCTATATCCCTCTAATAAATTAGAACACTTAAGTTTTCTTCTCACCACGCTTTTACGCCAGCAGCCCATGGGCGTGTTTACGCCAGAAACCATCTTGGTTGAAAGCCCGGGTATGCAGCACTGGGTCAGTATGCAGCTTGCTACAGAACATGGCGTGGCAATGAATATTGATTATCCTTTACCAGTACGCTTTATGTGGAACACAGCACGTACTGTACTTGGACAGGACAAAGTACCCAAGCAATCTCCCTATCGTCGTGAAGTACTGACATGGCGTATAGACAATATTCTCCAAGATGGCTCGCTAATGAGTACAGAAGCTTTCGAGCAAGTTAACCGGTATTGGCAGAGCGCCGGTAGTGAACAAGAGCAAGGGTTACAACGCCTTCAGCTAGCTACCGCTCTGGCCGACGTGTACGAGCAATACTTGTTGTACCGCCCAGACTGGTTGTTTAAATGGGAAGCTAACGAACGCGCTGTATTTGATGACATGGAGATATGGCAAAGTGAAATTTGGCGCATATTGATCAAAGAGCAACCGCTGCATCCTGCACGTTTGCATCAAATGACGCTCGATGCGTTGGAAGCTGGCCATTTACCAAATGATCCAACGAATAAGTTGCCTGATCGTGTGATAGTGTTTGCCATTAACACTATGGCCCCGCAGCTGATCGCGTTTTTTGACGCTCTCGCACAGCACATTGATATTCATATATTTCACTTAAATCCTAGCGTTAATTATTGGGGGGAAGCGAAAAGTAGTAGCGAACAGGCGAAGCTATTGCGTTTAGAAGGGCTCAAAAAATGGATGGAAGAAGACCAGTCGAACCCGCTGCTTGGAAACTTAGGTAAGCAGGGCAGAGAGCTGTTCAACTTACTCACCGAATTGGATACCTTTGAGATAAGTGCGTTTGATTCACCAGATTTTGAAGAGGCTTCTAACAGTGGTGAAAACGTTCACCGTTATGGTCTACTCGAATATATTCACAACGATATATTGCAAGCCGCTCAACCTAAGCCACTTACTCATGATTTAAGAGAAAAAGACGATAGCGTTACTATCATGTGCACCCATTCCGCGCTTCGCGAAGTGCAAGTGTTACACGACCACTTGTTACACTGGTTATCTCAAGACAAAACCCGCACCCCGTCAGATATTCTTGTGATGTGCCCCGCCATCGAAAACTACGCGCCATTTGTGGATGCTGTATTTCACAGAGTAGGCACTAAGGCTTTGGCTGGCAGGGGGCAGGTTAGGCTTCCTTGTACCATTGCAGATAGAAGCCCAATGGATGCAGAGCCGTTGATTGCGGCGTTTATGGCGCTGTTACAGCTGCCCGATAGCCGATTTGGTGTATCGGACATTATGGATTATCTGCAGCTAGATTCAGTGCAAAAGCGTTTCTCAGTATCCCAAGATGATATCGAGCAAATGGTGGTATGGCTAAAACAAGCTCATATTCATTGGGGTCTTAATAGCGCTCATAAAACGGCTGTTTCAGAAGGCGTTGATCTAGACGACACTTACAGCTGGTGGTGGGGAATACGCCGATTACTTATGGGCATGCTTGCACCAGATAGTGAAGTCATTGTTAGTGACTTACTTACTATTCCCGACGTTGAAGGACAAAGTGCGCTTACGCTAGGTAAGCTTATCGACGTTGTGGCGCTGTTAGGTGAGTTTGCCCAAGTATTAACAGCCCCAAGGACGGCGGCGCAGTGGTCTAAAGCCTTAATATCGCTTAGAGATGCGTGTTTTATGCCGATAAAAGAGCAGCAGCAAAGTTGGGATCTTATTGCCAAAGTTGCTGCCGATCTTGCTGCACGATGCGAAGAGGCAGGTTATGAACACGAACTCACCCTTCGTCAGGTTCGCGACCTGTTACTCAATCGATTCTCGTCGCCAGATGCCGGTAACCACTTTATGACCGGTCAGGTTACCGTGTGTTCTATGCTGCCAATGCGTAGCATTCCATTTAAAAAAGTGTGCATTTTGGGGCTGAACGACAGTGAATTCCCCAGAAAATCAAGCCCGCTGGGTCTTGATTTAATGGCAGGTGCTGGCCGCCAAATCGGTGACCGCTCACGGCGTTTGGAAGACAGGTATTTATTCCTAGAAGCCATTATTTCCACTAGAGACAGCTTATATTTAAGTTACCAAGGGAACGACGTTACCAATAACAGTGAGCGGCAACCGAGTCTAGTATTGGCTGAGTTCATGGATATGTTAGCAAACAGCTACGCACTTGACTTATCAAAGTACAGCGTTAATGCGCCGCTTCACCCGTTCAGTGAAGAAGGCTTTACGGGAACCTTGCCGAGCTACGAAACAGGGTGGTTACGGTTAGCTGACGCGTTACAAAAAACGAAATTAAATACCGATGGAGCAGATAATGAATCTGCCAATGATGCGGATACGGTAACGTTAGCACCATCATCTGATGCACTATCAACGCAAACGCTTCGTTTATCAGGTATCCAAATTGCGAGAGCTTTTAAAGATCCGCTGGAGTATTTCTCCGTACAACGGCTGGGCGTGAATCTGTCTCAATCGTTTACGCTACTTGAAAATAGCGAGCCGTTTGAAACCAATGCGCTGCTGCGTTACCAGGTGCTCGACGCTATCTTTTCATCTGCGGAGCGCATTGCGCCAGAGAAAGATGATGTTACCCAGCTTTCATATAGTGAAAAAGTGGTCACGTTTGCTTTGCTTAGAGGGGATATTCCCAATAACCCCGTTGCTAGAGATGAAGTTGACATGTGGAAAGAAGGGGCGTTGGCATTAAGTCAGGCCATGGGCCCTCATGACGCAGAACCTAAAAAAGCACACTTTCAAGGCAAGTACATTACCTTTACTTCATCGGCTTTATTAGGCAGTGACGCGCTAGTAGAGCTTTGTGCAGGCAAGATTGACGCACATCGCGCCCTGGGATTTTTCATCTCCCAATTAGTTTTTTCAAGTAGCGTTGAAGAAACCAGCTACAACAACTATCCGCTGGATATCTATTCGTGCACTTGGGAAAAGGGCGAAACCATTTTGAAAAAGCAGCGCTTCCCCGCTTACGACCGGGAAACTGCTGTGCGGTTACTTTTGTTTATTGAACAGCTTTATATGGCGGTTTATACAGCGCCGACACCAGTTCATTTAAGTTTGTTCGGTACTTTTATGCCCGGGACCAGAAATTCAGACACTAAGCCTGTAGTGGAAAGCATAAAGCCTGAAATGTTTACCGACATTCTGCATGCGCTACTAGAGAGCGCGGACGGGACTAGTGAAACCGACAGAGCGATAATTCACCAAGTTCAACAGGCAATTGACGAGATGTGCCCGTTCACTGATAAAGACAACCCTGTAGCTAGCGAAGCGACAAGTGAAAAACACGAAAAAGCGAAACAGGTAGTGGATCAAGCCGCTGCACTTTTTGACACGATAGAATTACAGCGAGCACTAACCGACTGGCAGCAAAGTAGCGGGCAGTTCAGCGCAGATATGGCAAGCAACCCTTACTTAAATTGGCTGTTTCCTCAGGGCGTGAGTTGGAACGATGTGCCGCATTTAAGTGCTTTTGTGCTGCTCGCCATGGTCAACAATGCGTCTCAGGAGGAGAAGCTATGAGTTACAACCCTACATCCTCTGACAACCCTATAGACGAGCAAGCTCAGCTGCAAACCGACGACCATAGCGGCACTGAAGCGCAATTACTCGATGTCGTCGCTATGCCATTAAAAGGGCGCCACCTTATAGAGGCCAGCGCCGGCACAGGTAAAACCTTTAATATTACGCGCTTGTATCTGCGTCTATTGCTTGAAAAAAAGCTCACCGTTAAAGAAATATTGGTGATGACTTTCACCAAAGCCGCGACCGAAGAAATAAAGGGGCGTATTGCGGCAACACTAAGAGAAGCTCTACCTATTTGGCAGCAAGCCAAAGATAACGGCAATGAAATAGACAGTGGCTGTGACCCGGTTTATCAGTATTTATTTAATAGCTGTGATATTGACGAGAGTCTGGCCCTTTTAAAAGCAGCGCAGCTGGAGCTTGATGAAGCCTCGGTGTTTACTATTCACGGCTTCTGTCAGCATGTTATTACCCAGCTAGCGTTTAACAGTGGCTTTGCCATGTCACTTAACTTGGGCAATGACACCAGCGACTTATACCTTGAAGCTGCCGAAGACTTCATTCGAAAAATTAGCAAAAGTGAGGACGAGTTTAGACTACTGGCAGAGTCAGGCTGGCATACACCCGAAAAACTGCTGCGAGAGTTTAACGCCAGCATTAAAAGTACTCTGACCCCAATATTGCTTAGTGAAGAGGATATTGAGGCAGCGTGTAAAAAGCAGCTAGATGAAGCGCCGCATACGTCTTTAGCCTACGTGAAGTCTCTACTTCAAAGCGTAGAAGACAATGAAGGGCTATTGGTAGAACAGCTCATCAAAACACCGGCCCATAAAAAAGAACGGCCGCAGGAGTTGGCTGCACTTAAAGCTTGGTTGCGTTCTTGTGTAGATGAACAAAGTTATTATCTTCCACCGCCCGAAGCGGAAGCCTTTGTTAAAGGTAATCGATATGCGCGAAATTCATCTGGCGTAAAAGAGATCTTAACGCCTATAAAAGATTTTGCAGGGGCGCTAAAAAAAGCATTTGGTGAGAAAGACAAAGCGCTTGGCAAAGTGCCTGTATTCAAGCTGGTGGTTGAAGCCATTGCGTTCATCAAATCCCGCGTTGAAAAGCAGAAAAAGCAGCTTGGCGTTATCGACTTCGACGATCTTATTCGCATGCTCGCCGACGAAGTGGTGAAGCCGAACAATACCCTAGTGCCTGAGCTTCGCAAAAAATTTCCCGTAGCGCTTATCGACGAATTTCAAGATACCGATGCAAAGCAGTACGCGATTTTAGACGCAGTTTATCCTAATCTTGAGAATGCTAACGAAAGTGCGTTATTAATGATAGGTGACCCCAAGCAGGCGATTTATCGCTTTCGCGGTGGCGATATTTTTACCTATTTAAAGGCGGGTAGCCAGGCTGATTACCGCTGGGTGATGAATACCAACTGGCGCTCGGTAGAGGGAATGGTTAAAGCCTATAATCGGTTATTTTATGGTGCGCCTGTGGCATCAAATAAGCCCACCGATGTGTTTGGCTTTGACATCAAATACAACCCTGTGGAATTTACACCTAAAGCGGCCGCGGCAAAAACGCCACTTATCGACGCTGCCGAACAAGACAGTGTAATGAAAAGTGCTGTAATGAAGAGCGGTGTAATGAAAAGTGCTGTAACGAAACGCAGTGCAATGAACTACGTTAGCATGTGTTTGGAAGACAAAGAAAACGCCCACATTATGCGTCGCAAAATGGCTCAGTGGATTGCGCAAGAGATTTACCGCTTATTGAACGAAGCGCACTTTCAAACCGACAATGGTGGCACCGCGCCGGTGAGGCCTCAGGATATCGCTATCTTGGTGAAAGACAGGACCGAAGCTGGCGCTATCAAAAGTGTACTGCAGCAAAAAGGCTTGGCGTGCGTTTATTTAAGCGATCGCAGTAACTTATTTACCAGTGCCGAAGCCAAAGATGTACTGCGGTTACTTAACGGTATTTGGCATGCCAACGACACCAGTAAAGTGTCGTCGAGCTTGGCGTCTCCGCTTTGGGGATATAGCGCACAAACACTCATTGAATTGTTATACCATGAAGATGACGCGCAGTGGGATGCGGCTATCGACAAAGTATTGTCGCTGCGAGATATGTGGCTGCAAAAAGGGTGCATGAGTGTGCTGCTGTATTTAATGCAAGATAGCTATCAACCTCATGCTGACAGCGTGGAACGCGCCCTTACTAATTATCAGCATTTGGCCGAAGTGCTGGAAAAAGCCAGCACTACTCACCAGTGCCCAGAGCAGCTACTCGACTGGTTGAATAAGCAAATTCATAAGCCTGAAAGCGATGAAGAGCTTACATTACGCCTTGAAAGTGATAGCCAACTTATTCGACTTATTACTCAACACGGCTCGAAAGGGCTAGAATACCCCATCGTGTTTGTTCCTTTTGCCACCGGCTATAAAGACGCCGCTAAAAACGGCAACACTACGTCGCAAATATTTACCTATTACGACGAAGAAAAACAAGATTTACAAATGCAGCTTGGGCAGACGCCACAGGCCATAGCTCGCGTTCAAAGTGAGAGCGAAGCGGAAGACATGCGACTGGCCTATGTGGCGGTAACACGAGCTGCCCATCGCTGTTACATGGGCGTTGTACCGCTGACTAACAATGAAAGAAGCGCATTAGCACGAGCACTTGGTGTAGGTGGCGATGGCAGCAACAACGATTGGTCAAGTGTGTTAAACCGTGTTGCTGAAGAAGAAGCGTCCCATGCCTGCCATATCGACGGTGATGAGTTTGAGGAAGTGTACACCGGCTTTGAACAAGAAGATGAGTTACCTCAGCTTACTGCGTTGCAATTTACCGGCACGGCAAGCGAAGAATGGCGACTGTATTCATTTTCAGCAATGAGCCGTTTGACCACGGTTGTTACAGGGCAAAGCCCAGAGACCGGCACGGCGGCAGAAAAAGTCGCAACAACAGAGCCCTTGAGTCAAACCCTTCCTAGTGTGCCCGTACTTCAAACCATTCGAGATGAAGAAGTGTATGCAAGCGACACTCTTATGGCTGAGATGGGCTCAATTGATGCAGACATCAATTCCTCGGCAGGTATTGAAAGTACGGTAAGTAAAAATGATCTGCGTTTTACCCTCGAAAAAGGTGCGAGCGCAGGTAATTTACTTCACGATATTCTAGAGCACAGTGACTTTAGTGCGCCCGAGTGGGAAGAAACGGGTAAGGAACTGGTTAACCGCTTTGGGCTAGATGAGAAGCGCACGCCGTTACTTTATGAGTGGCTAGAGGAAACACTGCAAACACCGCTTTATCCTAATACGCAGTTAAGTATGAGTGATTTGCCCTTAGCGCAAACCCTGCGCGAAGCAGAATTCTATTTTCCAATGAACGACACGCAATGGACTCAGCTTCGTGAAGTACTCGCTACTCATCGCAAAAACGTAGCTGACGTTATTGGTGGCGAGGTGGAAACAGCGCCTCAACTAATCACTGCAAAATTACAGGGAATGATGCACGGGTTTATTGACTTGATTTTTGAACATGACGGTCAGTTTTATGTGGCAGACTACAAGTCAACCTGGCTTGGCGATACCCTAGATAGTTACACGCCAACAGCGCTGTTTCACAATAACCAGCATCACCTTTACGACCTTCAGTACTTAATTTACTGCTTGGCGCTACATCGCTATTTAAAGAATACGCTGCCTAACTACGACCCAGATATGCATTTCGGTGGAGTGTATTACCTGTATCTACGCGGGATGCACCCAGAAAACGAGCGCGGTGAAGGAGTGTTTTATACTGATATTTCATCGTCTGTACTCAATCGATTAGACGGGATATTTGCGAGCAAAGATGATGCCTACCAAAGCGATAGTTCAAAGCATGCAGGCAGTTCTCGCCAGCCTTTGGAACAAACGTCTTTGGGTCAGCAGCAGTTTAGTTTTGACGACGAGTAATACACGTCAAAAGAACTAAGGCAAAGGAAAATAATGAATAACAATCAACATTCTGTATCGTCATTTTTTGATAATTTGTTTGGCATCGAGGCGATCGACAAATTTGTCGCAAAAGAATTCGGTTTTGTTGACGAGCTAGATCAAGAAGAAAGGCTTATCTGGGCTGGGGTCTTAGCGTATTTGTCGTATATGCAGCGCAATGGCCACAGCTGTATCTATCTTAAAGACATAGCGGGTACGACGCTTTTTAAAGAACCAATAGCGGAAAAAGAGGCGGCCTTGGCGGCCGAAACAAATGAGCATAGCAATAACGGAACGGCCGCTGCCTCACTGACGCTGGTTGAACAATCAGAGCAGGAAAAAGCGCCCAAAGCAGGTGTTGACGTGCCACAACTAACGCCGTTACTTAGAATTGTAAAAAGCGCACTGGTTAACGAGCAGGTGGCTCAACTATTTGTCTATAACAACGGCAAGCTGTACAGCCGTCGCTACTATGAATTTGAACAAGAAGTGGCGCGCAATGTGGTAAAACGAGCTGCGCTTACGCCGTTAAGCTATGAAGCTACCGAAAAAGTAAAGCAACTTTGGCCCGCTATTTTTCCTACCGAAACAACCGATCGGCAAGATTGGCAGCAAATAGCGGTGGCGAAAAGCCTGATGCAGCGCTTTTGCGTTATAAACGGTGGGCCAGGAACAGGTAAAACCTATACTGTATTGCGCTTATTACTGGCGCTACAGGCTTGCGATGAAAACTTAAATATTGTGCTGGCGGCCCCTACAGGTAAAGCGCAACAGCGTATGACCGAATCTATCATGAAAAGCATAGACGGGCTTCGCGGCAAGTTGGACGACACAGTGCTTGACAACGTGCCTACCGATGCTGTGACGCTGCACAGATTACTAGGATTGCGCGAGCACGGTGTATCGACTAAGTTCAATCAGCACAACCAGTTGTTAGCAGATGTACTCATTGTCGATGAAGCAAGTATGGTCGACTTAGCACTAATGACGCGCATAGTACGAGCATTGCCAGACCATGCACGGCTCTATTTTATCGGTGATGCCGACCAGCTTCCTGCGGTTGAGCTTGGCAACGTGCTAGAGCAGCTAGTTAGTACCGGTTCAGCAAGTTTTGACGAAAACGAGAATGTGCCAAATGGCACGAACAGCGCACATAGCTCACTTAGTTTTAACAGTCATGACGACGCGCTTTCTTTAGGTGGCGTGCCATCGTTAATGCGTCAGCACATCGCTACGCTGTGCCCGCATTTGCCTCTGTTACCTGTTGATGAGCAGGCAAAAAGCTATGTAGCAACTCTGCAAGCACCGCAGCGCTTCAAAGGGCAGGTGGCAAAAGTTGCAACGGCCATACAGCGAGGTGATGCAAGCGGTGCACTTACCGCTATTACCGACAAGGCTGGCGACAATAACGAAAGTGCGGGTCTTGGTTCAAAACTCGATTCTGACCCTGGTTCAAATACGGCATCACGACTACAGGCGGGCGTACACCTATGGCCAGAGCAGCAGGTTAGCGGCCGTGATTTACACCAGTTGGCTAAAGAAAGCTTCTTGCCCATTTTTGATGCCGGCAGCGCTGAAGAAGCGCTTAATCGTCTGAATGTGGTTAGGTGGCTAACTCCGGTCCGTAAGGGCTCCATGGGCGTAGAAGGCCTGAATAATTTGGTGTTCGATGCTATCAAGCACAAGATTAGAAGGCGGGAAGGCCATTTCTATCAAGGTCAGCCCATTATGATTGTAAAGAATCATCATCCACAGCGACTTTCAAACGGTGAGGTTGGTATAATCTGGCCTGACAGCAAGGGAAAGCTATATGCGTGGTTTTACCAGGATATCCAAGCTTCAGGTCAAAACGGTTCAAGCCAAAAAGCTTCGGCAAATGCGGGAGACAATGCTGACAAGGCGCTACAGCAAAAACAAGCGTTGCGCAGCATATCGCTATCAAGAGTACCGCAGTTTGAAACTGTGTACGCCATGACCATACATAAATCTCAGGGCTCTGAGTTTAACCATGTTGTGCTTATTTTACCTAAGCCTGATAGCGAGAAAGCCGCCAATTTATTTCATCGAGGCCTAGTGTACACAGGGTTAACCCGTGCTAAAGACGGCTGCTTAATCATCTCTGACAACACTACATTTAGCCACATGGTTCAACGGGTGGATAAGCGTTATTCCGGGTTGTCTGAAGCGATTAGCCTGCACCTAGAGAGCACATCAAACGCCACCACTGAAATCGAATAAAAGAGAATGTACTCTGCCCCCCAAAATTTGGGGGGCAGAGTACTTTTCTGTGTGGTTATTTTACTGGCGTAAAAAGGCACAGGCCGCGTTTGTTAATATCAATTGGGGTTTTGCTGATTAGATAAATGCGGGTGGGGGCAGTTACACGCAAAATTCCGCCTTCGGCATTTAAAAACTGTGAAGGCAAAAGTACAGACGTGTCTTCACTTTCTGAATTGTCGGTCTCGGCTTTCACTGCAAAGTGTGACAAACCGCAGTGATCTAGCCAACCTAATATATTATCTGGTGTCGCCACAAAATTATCGTGCTTTAAAACACTGCTATGCAGGGTAATGTTCGCACCGAAAACGGGCTTGTTCTCTATCGCTATTTGCGTGTTAGGCTTTAAATGCAGACGGTATAGTCCGTGTGCTTCAGGCACAATGTCATCATTCGCATCTGTATAATTCACTAACGTAAGCATACAAAGTTTCACAGGTTAGTTTTGATGGTTTTATTTTGGTGGACTTACGGCAAGCCTGCGTTGATGTGGATCAACTGCCCTCGGGTTTACGCCTTTTGTATAAATAATTAGGCGTCTTGCGCAACAAGCATCTCACCGAGGCGCTTAATAGCTTCGGTGCGCGCAGCCTGAGTGCCATCGATGAAATTAAAACGCAGGCAATGTCGATACTTACCCGTTGCCGAAAATAGCTGCCCCGGCGCGATATAAATTCCTTTTTGCTTGGCTTCGTCAGCCAGCTTCACGGAGTCATAACGGCTGTTTAGCTCTACCCAAAGCACATAGCCCCCTTGAGGATAGCTAATACAGGTGTCGGCGGGAAAGTAACGCTTAATGTCTGAACGTAGTGCGTCTCGTGCACTGAGGTAATGGTGACGCATAGCCCGAATATGTTTGTCATAACCGCCTTGCTCAATGAAACTGGCTATAGCTAATTGGGGTAGAGTAGGGCACATAGAGCTACTGACATATTTAACGTGGAGGACTTTATTTCTATAGCTTCCCGGCGCTATCCAACCCACGCGAAAACCAGGCGCTAGCGTTTTTGAAAACGAGGAGCACAGTAAAACGCGTCCATCTTTATCGAACGATTTAATGGTTTTTGGACGAGGGTAGGCGTAGGCAATATCGCCGTAAATGTCGTCCTCAATAATGGCTACGTCGTACTCTCTGGCCAATTCATATAACGCTTTCTTTTTCGCCTCAGGCATAACGAATCCTTGAGGGTTATTTACCGTTGGGGCAACTAAAATGGCCTTGATCGGCCATTGATCAAGCGCTAGCTTTAATGCCTCTAAACTCAGTCCTGTTGCAGAGTCGGTGGGGATCTCTAACGCTTTTAATTCAGCGCCTTTTATAGCTTGCATAGCACCGTAGAATCCGGGGGATTCTACCGCTACTACATCGCCGGCGCTCGCTACTGCGCGAAGGCACACAGATAAGGCTTCCTGGCAGCCAGAAGTCACAATAAATTCATCGTTTTGCAACGCACAGCCAGATGCTGCGGCCAATCGGCTAAGCTGTTTTCGCAGAGTTTCATCACCTTTTACGTCACCGTATATCATGCCGTCCAAGGCTCGATGTTTGGTGAGTTCATGCAGGCGTTTTATGAGCGGTTTAAGGGTTTTGGCAGTCATGTTGGGCATGGCATGCTGAAACTGACACAGGGTTTTAGCGTCATGCTCTTTATTGAAGGTATTTAGCAAGGTGTCTAGCACATCTTCCCATTGAGACACATTCATAGGGCGTTGCGGAGGCTTCGTCATGCTAGGGGTGTTATCTATTAATACACTACGGGCGACAAAATAACCTGATTTAGGTTTTGCCTCTACCAGTTGCTGCGCTTCTAACACTCGATATGCTTCCTGCACGGTAGCTATACTTACTTTATGCTCCGTTGACAGCTGCCTAACCGAGGGTAACTTGTTCCCCACCTCAAAAACACCACGCTCGATTTGGGCTTTAAGTTCATTGGCTAATGTTTCGTAAAGCGTCATCGCAATATTTATTCTTATGAAGTCATCTGCATACAGATGACTATATCTTAATTGGCAGGAGCTTTTAACCATACAGATTGGTGAAATAACTACCATACAGGCGTTACAATGACTAAACTGTATGGCTGTTTTTAAGCATGTTTGGGTATGATGCATACAAAAATATGATTGTATTGTGTTGGTGAAAAACAAGCGTTTGGTTAACCGACCCCTTTCTTTTTAAAGAAACGCATTGCTCAACTCAACACATAAGGACTGTCATGGAAACATCTTTACTCATCGCGCTTGCGACATTCGCATTCATTAGTACGGTAACGCCTGGCCCGAATAATATGATGCTATTGGCTTCTGGGGCACAATACGGTTATAAACGTTCGCTGCCGCACATGCTGGGTATTGTAATTGGTGTTGCAGGTCTAATGATAAGCACACTGCTGGGCATTGGTGCGCTGTTCAACATATTTCCTGTACTGTACAGTGTGCTGAAAGTGCTTGGCGTGGGATATCTGTTATGGTTAGCATTTAAAATTGCCACTGGCCCCGTAGATGAGCCAGTAGACCTAGTAGAAAACAAAATTAAATCGACCAAACGCCAAGGGCCGCTCAAGTGGTGGGAAGGGGCATTATTTCAGTTAATTAACCCTAAAGCATGGATGATGGCGTTAGCCAGTGTAGGCACGTTTTCACTGCCTGGCGAGCACTACACGCAATCTGGTATTGCGATTGTTATCGCTTTTGCCGTAATTGGTTTCCCAAGCATCTCTCTTTGGGCGGCGGTAGGCGCAAAAATACGCGTGTGGTTGAGTTCGCCAATTCGAAGACGGCAGTTTAACCTGACAATGGGCGCGGCAACAGCAGCCACGTTATTTTTGATAGTGTAACGGTTATATTGACTGGACGCTGACCTTTTAAGTGAAAACCGCTAGGCTGGCGTCTTTCAAATTTTTACAAAAGGAGCAGATCTTCATGGAATTGAATCAAGTTACGTTACCCGTTACCAATATGGTCGAATCGGTGGAGTTTTACCTTTCACTTGGGTTCACTCAAATTGTAGATACACCGCATTATGCCAGATTCACGTGTCCTGAAGGCTCGTCCACTTTTTCGCTCTTTTTAGAAAGCGAAAGTGCTCAAAATCACAGTGTGATCTATTTTGAACACGAGGCGCTAGACGAGTTGTATACCTCTCTTGTGGAAAAAGGTATTCGTTTTGAGCAGCCGCCAACGCAGCAGCGCTACCTTTGGAAAGAGGCCATTTTAAGAGATCCATCGGGCAACAAAATAAAGCTGTACTGGGCGGGAGAGAATAGAGTGAACCCGCCTTGGAAAGTGGAAATAAAGCAGTAGCCATTTAGATAATCTTCAAAAGAAAAACAGAGTTATACAGTGACAGACTCCCAAACAAGCGTGCACTTTCGCTTAACATCGTTAGATGCCATGCAAGCGTACACGCTAAAACGAGAAATTGAAGGCGCTTATTTTATTAAGCGTGAAGAATGTGTAGATAAAAAAGGCCCAGATGCGTTCATTGGTATGGTGCCTTTAAAAGAAAGCCTGTTTGACGAACTCAACGATTACGTTATTCGCCAGCAAATTCAATATGATGACTGCGATATTTATGTTGAATCAAAAATTGCTAACGGTGATATTGCCGTGCCAAGGGTGGTAAACAAATTGCTCAAATACATCGACTGCAAGCTGACCTTCGCTTTTGCGAAGTAGTTTCAATTGAGGTGCGCTACTTAAGCGTGAACCGCCAAGGCAAGGTTGTGTCATCGCGTGCACCTAGCTTACCGGTTTGATCGTCTTTTGCGTAGTCTATGCCAATGCGAGGCGAACTAGCGATGTGTTTGCTTGTAATAGTATGGTTACTATCCTCAACCCAAATCAAAGCGTTATTCACTACAGGCTCACCATTAAGCGCAGGTGTTATCGCCAGAGCTTGTGTCAGCTTAGCTGGACCGTCACATAGATTACGCAATGGTGTGACGCCGCGACGTTCACGCATTTTGTCTACACCTTCTGTAGGCTTAATTTTTCGGATCAGAACTGAATCAGTGTGGTCAGCGTCATTCGTAACAATATTCAACATACTGTGAGAACCATAAATGGTGTAGATGTACGCAATGCCGCCTTGCTTTTTAAGTGTTGATAAAGAAGAAGGACGCCGCAACAGGTGTTTTTCCATGGCAAGATCATTATGACCACGGTAGGCTTCCGTTTCTATTATCGTTCCCCCGGTTAGTACGCCGTCGACATTACTAAACAGGAAGTTACCAATGAGCGACTTCGCTATATTGACGACATCGCTATCGGTGAAAAAGGAACGCTGCATTTTTTGTTTAGGTTTATTAATAAACAGATTAAGACGACTTCGTAATTTCGCTGTGAGATTTTAGCACTTTGCTACCGTCGTCCTGTTCAATGAGATATGCTGGGTCGTTGTCGCTAGCCTCTCGTTTTACCGACGAACCCTTAATCGTGCGCTCTACATCATTGGTAAATTTTTCTCTGATGTTTCCTGTTGCACTGCCGTTACCCCATTCCCATTCTACTTCTGTGTTCACTGCGTAATGTTTCATCGTTACACCTTGTGCCGTTAATTTAACAATGTACATAGCAGTTAAACGATAAGGGCAAGGTATGAGTTCACAAAGCAGGATAATAAGAAGGGAAAAGTAAGCTTGAAACCCTAGGAAAGGGTTTCAATTTGTTTTTCTTTTGGACCTTGTTTTTGCGTAGTAGAACTACCCGCGGTTGCAATAACAACCAAAGCAACTGCAAACCATTGTGAAAGCGTGAGGGTTTCATCAATAATGATGAACGCCGCCATGGCTGCAACGGCAGGCTCAACACTCATCATAATGCTGAAAGTTTGTTTAGGCATATTGCGCATTGCACTCATTTCTAACGTATACGGGATAGCCGACGAGAAAACGCCTACAGCGAACCCAATGAAAATAGTCTGTGGTGAGAGTAAGGCGACACCTTGACTTGCAACGCCAATAGGCACTACACAGATAGCTGCTACTAGCATGCCTAATGTTACCGTAACACCGCCAGAACCTTCGTTGCCTGTTTTGTTTCCAAAAACGATATAACCGGCCCAAAACGCTCCGGCTGTTAGGGCAAGAGTAACGCCGACGGGATCTAAGCTCTCGGCCGTTACGCCGCCAATATCGGGAAGCAGCAAACAAACGCCTGCAACAGCTAAAATCGCCCACGCAAAATCTCGCTTTTTTCTGGCACTAAAAAACGCCACAGCCAATGGCCCGGTGAACTCAAGCGCAACACCTATGCCAAGGGGAATACGCTCAATCGCAAGATAGAAAATGATATTCATTGCGCCTAAGCAAGCGCCGTAGAAAATAACGTTACGCCACCCTTTCGCGCTCAAGCGCGCTCTCCAAGGCCTAAAAATTATTGTTAACACCAACGCGGCGAAAAACGCACGAAGAGCACTGGTGCCTTCAGGGCCAACTATAGGAAAGAGTTGTTTCGCAAACGATGCACCAGACTGTATGGTTACCATCGCCAGAAGCACTGCGACTATGGCAAGTAAAAAACGTTGATTCACAATATATTGCAACCTGGATGAGACAAAACCGGATTATATTTGTTCTAAAACTGAAATGCTCGTTGATAAGGAAAAGTATTGAAATTAAAAGGTGATAATAGCTAGTTTCATTATTTTTAACCAATGAGCCTTTTATTTTGCAGTTAGAATACACATGAAAAGTAAGAGAAATAACCAAGATCTGAATGGTGTGCAAAGCACAAGCGTGTATCATGATTATCTCGCGCAAATAAATGGAATAAAGATATGGAAATGCGACAACTCTCTTCACCGATAAATATTAAAGGCTTTACGGTAATTACCAATAATCACACTGAATTCTCACCACAGGGAAAGATACCCGCACTTTGGCAAAGGTTTGATAATTCGATAGCTGTTGACTATAAAGGCGGCGAGCGAGTGTATGGCGTGTATTTCAACTACGAATCCGATCATTCTGGTGACTTTTCCGTGTTGGCTGGGTTTGACGGTGACTCAGTGCCCGAACATTTAAAGATTGAGCACATCACTATTCCCGCCGGAAAGTATCTCGTATTTTCGCGACAAGGTGAAATGCCACAAATTGCCATCGATGCATGGAGCGATATTTGGCGCTATTTCACACAAGGAGGTGCCGAGTATGAAAGGACGTTTTCAATAGACTTCGAGCACTATGTGAATGGCAACCATATAGACGTTTATATAGCGATAAAATGACATCATGTTATCTTCATAATAAAAAACGGCGCTTATAAACGCCGTTTTAATTATTGCTCGATATAACGTAAATTACATTTTGTACGCTACCGTTACATAGCCAAAGCGACCAATGTTGTCATAAGCCGCGTCGGTAGAGCCGGTACCGGTTGTGCCTGTAGGTAGTGCACGATTAAACAGGTTATCAATACCTACAGTTAGGCTTACACCGTTTGCGAAGTTATAGCCGGCGGTAACATCGGTTACTGCATATGAAGGCAGCTCCATGCGATTACTTGGATTAGGGTTACGAGCTAAATCTTGATTATCATAAAGGCTTGCGCGCTCAATGTAGCGAGTTTTCCAACTTGCTTCCCAGTCGCCACGGCTGTAGTTAACCGTGAATACGCCTTGCCAGTCCGACTCACCCGCTGTGCCTGCATTTTGGTAAAATAGCTCAGGGTTGTCCTGGAATGGGAACTCTTTACGGTCTTTAAGGTATGTTGCTATAAGGCTTGTACGGAATGCACCCTCTAGCGCGTCGAAATCATACCCTAGTTCGAAGTCGATACCCTTGGCCTCTTGACCCGCAATGTTCAGTGCGTAGCTGCGGATTTGGGTAATTTCGCCTGTTTCCGAGTCACGGTCGATAAGACCACAATATGAATTGTTGATGCCAGTCTCAGAGTCAACGCAACGGTCCAGAATAGTTTGACCATCGATATTGGTGATAGCGTCAGTTAGTTCAATTTCCCAGTAATCGACAGTCGCAGTAAAGTCTTCAAACCAAGCTGGGGTGTAAACCAAACCCAAGGTTTTAGAGATAGACTGTTCTGCCTGAAGGTCGATGTTACCGCCGTTTACGCCTTCCAAAGTAGCCGCATCGTAGTCGGAGTTGAAATCTGCCGGAACGCCTAGTGCTGCGCAGTTAGCTATACGCTGGTCGGCATTAGCTAGGTTTTCTAGGTTGTTTGTACGGCATGGATCGTCAACGTTAAAAAACGTTTGGCTGGCTTCACCGTAAAGCTCGCTAATGTTTGGCGCGCGAAGGGCAGAGGACTTAGTTGCTCTAACACGTAAGTCTTCGTAAACCTGCCAATCTAGACCAAGCTTCCAGCTTTTTGCGTTGCCGATAGATGAATAGTTAGCAATACGCGCCGCTGTATCGAACGTAAGCATATCAACACCTGGAAGACCTTCAATAAGTGGGATAGTTACTTCAGTAAATACTTCAGAAACGTCGTATTCACCCTTGTCTTCGCCTAGCGCATTGAAGAAGGTTCCTGCCGCGTTTTCAGGCTCATCAATTTCACTTTTCTCTTTGCGATATTCCACACCCGCTGCAAAGCCAACGTAGCCCGCTGGCAGCTCGTAGATACCTGAGTTAGCGATAGTTGCACCAGCATTATATTGTTCAATTTTGCTCGTACCTACAGACGTAGTATTAACGTAGTCGATAGCTTCCTGTGAAGCTTGACCATAACCCATAATGTTAAGCGGAACACAGCCATCTTCGCTACCTGATGCACAAACAATGTTGCCATTGTCATCTTCGATAGCATCTATTGCGTTGTAGAAGTTTTGTAAAATCAGATTGTTGCGGTTTTCACGCTCTAGCTCTGTTTTACCGTAGTTTACAAACGCTTCGTAGTTCCACTCTTCACCGATATAACCTTCAACTCCAAGTACATAGCGATAGGTTTCACGCTCGTCAGCTTCCGTACGAACACCTAAATCGGTCATCATCCGGTTTAGCACAATACTATCAAGGCCGTTCTCGACCATGTACTCAGTAACACTGTCGTCTAGAAATGCATTGTCGCGCGTTATAGTTGTTTCGTCGCTATAGAAAAAGAACGCTGGTTGCGCCATAGAAATCGCACGAGTGCGAGCATATTTAGCTTGCGCGTAAACCCGAGTATCGTCATTAAGCTCGTAGTTACCTTTAACGTTTAAGTTGGTGCGGTCAAATTCTGGCTGTAGCTGTGTGAACTGACGAAGGTTAAAAGAATCACAATTTGCGCAGAAAGCGCCATCTACTTGGTCGCCTATATAGATGTCTTTAATTGAACCGTCGGCATTGAAGGTTTTTGTGCCATCGCCAAATACACCCGCATTGTTTATTACGTAATAATCCGCGTTAGCGGTGTAAATATCATCTGGATAGGCGGTTGAATTTAGCTGGTCTTCACTGCGCTCGTAACCCATGATGCTTTCAAAGCTCATGTTGCGGTAAGACGTAGCAGTCCATGGATTGTCTAACGCATCCAGCGATTCTTGAGAGCTGTATTCAGCGGCAAAAGCAATGTTGCCGCGGTCGTTATCGAAGTTAAAACCATAAGACGCTTGGTACTTATTGTTTTTATAACCGTTTTCCTGCGCAAAACCTTGTGTTGCGCTGATATCAAACCCTTCAATATTTTTCTTAAGAATAAAGTTAACCACACCGGTCACAGCGTCGGCACCATATACAGCAGATGCACCGCCTGTTACGATTTCTACGCGCTCAATCCATGAAGTAGGGATGGTGTTAGTATCAACCGCAGCGGTCCCCGCTGAAGAAGATACGTGTCTTTTACCGTCAACTAAGACAAGCGTACGGTCTGTGCCCATACCGCGAAGGTCTAAAATGTTGAGGCCTGCGGTACCGATAAATTGACCTGAGTTACCTAGTGAGAACGTATTTGCAAGAGAAGGCAATTCGTTTAGCACTTCGCCAATGTTCATGGCGCCCGAATTAAGCAGAGACTCGCCTGAAATAGCGGTAACTGGTGAAGGGGCAATCGCGCCTTGGCGAGAAATACGTGAACCAGTAACCTGAATTTTTTCAACATCAGCGCTTTCAGTCGTTGAATTTTGCGCTATTACGTTGCCAGATGTCAGAGCGACACTTCCAGCCAATGCTAACCGAACAGCAGTTGCAATGTTTTTCATTGATTGTTCCTAATGAATTAGAATTTACATGCTTGTTGTTAAATAAGGCCAAAATTTTAGGCAAGCCTTACGAGGTCGATTTATGTACAAATTTATACTTAAGTCTAAAAAGGGCGCGCATTCTAATGAGCAAAGATGAGCTAAATCAATTTTTTGCGGTGAAATAAGTAACGCTATTTAATTAATTAACTATTTTTTGATGTTTATTTAAATAATAGAATTTTGCTATGTTTTGCAGGAGCTGAATTAAAAACAAGCAGGTTATGTTGCTTTTATGAACGATGGGACAAAGTGTGAACGTATAGCGTGTTTTATGGTCAAAAATTTTTATTAAAAAAGTACCGAATGTTTTAGCTTATGCGATTTTAAAGATGAGAATTTTGCTTGTTAGAACAAATATTAATCATGCCTATATTGGTTCTTCAATTCGTCGTAATATTTGGGTTATTTATCGGTAATCAGGAGTTGTTAACTTAAATGTTTTAATTTGGTTAACGGGGCTTGCTTTTAAAATCTGACCGCCTGAAGGTATCTAACGCCATAGTCCATGGTTCCCTTCAGACAGTAGTATTTTTCATTCTATCAATAATCACCGTTCAGCGAACAGTTAACTTGGTTTTTTCCTGAATGTTTAGACTGGTAAAGGGCACCATCTGCGGCTTCAAATAACACTTCAAAGTCGTAGGCGCATTTGGGTGCACTTGCAACGCCAAAACTGGCGGTGAGTTTGAAGCTTTGTTGGCCAGATTGATTAGTTAGCGCTATTTCGTTTTTACAGCGCTCAGCAACGGTGAGAGCTTGTTTAAGGTTACAGTTGGGCAAAATAATTCCAAACTCTTCGCCACCTAGTCGACCAATACAGTCTTGTGGTCTGCAGCCCTTTTGGGCTGCTGACACCGCAGTTTGCAAAGCCTGATCGCCTACTCGATGTCCAAAGGTATCGTTTATTTGTTTAAAGTCGTCTAAGTCAAAAATGATCAGGCTGACCGGCTTTAATTGTTGCTCTGCGATGCTTATCTGCTCAGTCGCCATTGCTGAAAAGTAGGTGCGGTTTGCTGTGCCTGTAAGGCCATCTCTTTGTGAGATTCTTTTTAGCGCAATGTAATGACTACGCTTTTTGTACAACCAAAAAGCGACCACTATGAACGTCAAAAAAAGCACCAAGTATATAAGTTTACGTTTGTTGTCTTCTTCTTTAGCGAGTTGAGCTCGTGCTTTCAACAGGGAGTTTTCTGCATCGAGTAAAGTGATTTGGTTTGATGCAATAAGACTATCTTGCTGAGCTTTGTGAATACTTAACATTTTGTTGCTCATACTCGATAAGTTCAAAGACCTCGCTTTTGCATAAGCTTTATGTAATTCAAACGCCTTTTTATAATCCTGCTGTTTTTCAGCAATTTTGTATAACACCTCATAGGCATCGATATCTGAAATCACCGCGTATCCGGTATCTTCATTTTGATCTAAAACTTTATATGCGTATTCTTTGGCAAGTTTATATTCTTCACGTAAAAAATATATCTTACTTAACAACGCATAATGTTCTTCCAACAATGGAGGGTAATTAGTACTTTCAACGTCGGCCAGGTGTTCTTGGAGAACGGCGAGAGAGCGTTCGATTTCATTTTCGTTGTATAAATAAGTGGCGAAATGTGTGTATATGGCAATAAGCGCTATTTGCTCGTTAGCTATTTCACAAAAATTTAGCGCTTGAGAAAATCGCTCTTCTGATAGTGAGTCGTTTTTGGTTAAGACAAGAGCAACGATAAGCTGCATATGTAATAAACAAGTGAAACGTGGAGAATGTTGCCCATCAATTAACGAGTTCCCATAGTTTATTACCGTCTCTTTTTCGTCAATTGAACTATAGAAATTAATTATCGCGTTATGCGCTTGTTCTTTCACTGAGGGATCACTGACTCTGTCAATGTTTTCCGTCAAAAAATCCATAGCCGAAAACGCATCGTTCCAATTTTGCGTAGCGGCGTTAAGAGCAGCTAACGCAGCGTATGATTGAAATTGATACCGAAACGAATAATCACCTTTAGCAATTTGCCGATAGGCTTCGGACGCGGCAAGTAAGTCACCGGCGACTAGCTTAATGTAGGCGGCAGTAAAGTCATAAAGTTGCTTATCATCCTTGCTTAAATTTGCTTTGTCTAAGCTATTAAATAGTTCTTTAGATGTTTGAGGGTCAGAACTTCTAATTTCGTACGCTTTCTCTAAAATACGGTTAGCAGCTTCAGCATCAATAGATAGAGTGAAAGTACTTATTGAAATGAATAGCAGCTGGATGAAATTTAAAAACTTAACTCGTTTTTTTATTAAAAGTTGTGGAGTCATTGTCGCTTGTATCTTCAGTTTGGATTACTACGTGTAATTTGGCTTTTCCCTTTGCGCCAAACTCAATATCTCTTGAACCAATCGCTCTAAAAGAGAGTGACAGAGTTTACACTGTAGTTTAAACAAACACTAATAAATGGCTGAGGTATGGTAAAAATTTTAGCGAAAGATTAAAGCAATTACTCAGTTGTGACGGGGAGCCAAGAGAAACCTGTCATGAAAACTAGCGATAATGGTGAAGATGGCGCGCCCGCTAACGCGGGCTCGGCGCTTGATGTGATTAACAAGGGAAGCCAAAAAGTGAACTTGCACAAAGCCATGTTACGCAGACTGTTTTTGCGCTAATTCTTGCCTTACTATTTCAGCGCCAGCGCTGAGCGCTTCAAGCTTGCCTCGAGCAACCTGTCGAGAAAGGGGAGCCATACCACAGTTTGTACAGGGGTAGAGTTTGTCGGCATCCACGTACTTTAATGCTTTACGTAATGTAGCTGCTACTTCTTCTGGTGTCTCTATTGTGTCAGTTGCAACATCGATAGCGCCCACCATCACTTTTTTGCCTTTAAGCAGCGAGATCAGTTCAATGGGTACATGAGAGTTATGGCACTCCAGAGAAACCATATCAATTTTAGATTTTGCTAGCTTAGGAAAGCTCTCCTCATATTGTCGCCACTCAGAGCCCAATGTCTTCTTCCAGTCGGTATTCGCTTTGATGCCATATCCGTAGCAAATGTGCACTGCAGTTTCGCATTTAAGCCCTTCAATGGCTCTTTCTAATGCGGCAATACCCCATTCATTGACCTCATCAAAAAATACGTTAAACGAAGGTTCATCAAACTGGATAATGTCAACACCAGCAGCCTCAAGCTCCTTTGCCTCTTGGTTTAGTATTTTGGCAAACTCCCATGCAAGTTTCTCGCGACTTTTATAATGGTCGTCGTACAGCGTATCAACCATCGTCATAGGGCCAGGTAACGCCCATTTAATTGGTTGGTCAGTTTGGCTTCTTAAAAATTTAGCGTCTTCAACGAACACTGATTTTGGCCGTGTAACGGCGTGGGTAACCACAGGTACGCTAGCATCGTAACGGTTGCGAATACGTACGGTTTTACGGTTTTCAAAATCAACACCGTCTAGATGCTCAATAAAGGTAGTTACAAAATGCTGACGGGTTTGCTCACCGTCACACACAATATCGATGCCTGATTGAACTTGTTCCTGAAGCGTAACGCGAAGCGCGTCTTTTTTGCCTTCCTCTAATGCTTCATCTTCTAACTTCCACGGCGACCACAGGGTTTCAGGCTGTGCAAGCCACGATGGTTTTGGAAGACTGCCTGCAATAGAGGTGGGGAGGAGTTTTTTCATGTGATTCGCTTTCTTCTAATCAATAATTCGTATGGATGCGTGAAGGGCAGAACGTGCTGCCCTTATCATAGTTTTACTGTCGCAACGTATGCGGCTTGAATATCGCAAGTATCTAAATGAACGGATCAGGCGTAGCTTGCTGTGAATTGCGCTAACTTGTGTTGATAAGGCTTTATAAAGTTCTCTTCTACGAACTTGCCTTGTTCAACGGCTAGATGAGTCCGCTCTTCACGGTCATAAACAATGCGAGTCACTGAGTGATCGCTATTTTTCAAGTTTGGTTTGTAGCTTAAACCTGCTTGGGCGTTAGCGTTATAAATCTCAGGGCGATAAATTTTTTGGAAGGTCTCCATCGTGGCAATAGTGCTGATAAGCTCCAAATTGGTGTAGTCGTTTAACAAATCACCAAAGAAATAAAATGCAAAAGGAGCAGCACTGTTTGGTGGCATGAAATAGCGCACGTTTAAGCCCATCTTTTTAAAATACTGCTCGGTGAGCGACGATTCATTCGGCTGATATTCCACGCCTAAAACAGGGTGATGATTTTCTATTCTGCGATAGGTTTTGTTGTCAGAAACACTTAAGCAAATAACCGGCAGCTTTAAAAAGTGCGCTTTATAGGCCTCTGAATTAACAAAGTACTTAAACAGTTTTCCGTGGAGATCGCCAAAGTCATTGGGTACGCTAAATGATGACTGACCACGATTGTGATTAGATAGACGAACGCTAAAGTCATAATCGCGAACGTAAGATGAGAAGTTATTTCCCACTATGCCTTGGGTACGCTTCCCTGTTTTTTTATCGATGATGTTGGTCTGCAAGATCTCGATAGTAGGGAAGGTGTTGCCGTTACTTTCTAAATCGATATCTACCGACACAATTTCAAGTTCAACGGCATAGCGGTCACCATTTTCGTTATCCCAACTCGCTAATGCGTTAAAGCGGTTGTTTATCATACTCAGAGCATCGCGTAAGTTCTCCTTTCGGCGCTGGCCGCGAGCTAAGTTAGCGAAGTTAGTGGTGATACGCGTGTTATCTGAAGGGCGATAATCTTCATTAAACTGAACGCTGTTAATAGTAAAAGAAAAATTTGGGTTCACGTTGTTGTTCATGAGAATACGCTTTTATTCCTAAGATTAAACCGAATGTCGTGGAGCCTTTAAAGCTGTACGTACGTTATACGCGGTCTAAACTATGAATAAAAATGACTTATTTTCATTGAACTATGAATTTTTCTCAAGGTTTAGGGTTTGTGAAAAGCACTAGAGGTTGAAAAATAAATTCAAACCATCCATGGTAAAGGTAGAGTTGAAAACCCTTTAGTTTTCATCATCAATAAATGTTGCTAAGACAAGTGTAAACTCTCAGAACTCAAACGCTTCCCATAACGCTCTTTTCAGCGAGTTAGGGTCTTCTTCCTCAACCGACTGGTTGTCGAAGCGCATCGTTTTGCGACTCTCTTTGGTGTATTCACTCCATCCTGGTGCCCCCTGTTTTGCAAATCTCACCCAATAGTTTTGCATCGCCTGACTCAGTTCTTCAGAAGGGTTATTGCCAACAAAGTTACTTGCTTCTTTTGTGTCTATAGTATCGAACGTATACGGAACATCGACAAAATGTGCGGCTCCAAGCTCACCACCGTAAGCGTCCGACTTCCAGCCAAAATTGTATTTCCACACAGTATTGCCTTTTTCAGTTAGAAGCTCTGCTATCTGGATAGCTGGCATTCTAAACGTATAATCAGACTGAATGTCAGCATAGATATCGCCATAGGAATCATGATGGGTTTTTTTGTAAACCTTTGGTGCATTCTCACCCAAGTTTAAATCATGTAAGAAAAGCGACACCTTGCGCTCGTCAATCTTTTCAATTTCATTGCCTGGCACTAAATACAATCTCGATTCTTGATCTGTACTACCGACGATGGTTGGAATAGACGGGTTAGCACCGTTTTTGAGGCTCAACATTGGTGAATTGATGATCAGCTCGCCATCAACTACGGGTAAGAATGCGGTACCGCCCCATGATAGCATCCCCCATTCACGACGACTTTTAATAGCGTTACCGATATCTACCACGCCTTTGACTAATGCCTCAAACGGCACGTTTGATAGTGCTGCCAGTGTAGGTTCGATATTCAATTTTTTCGCAAATGCTCGTGTCACTTCTGCGGCTTGCGCTTTAGAAATAGCCTGCATAGGGGGGCTTTGCATTATGGCTTTATCAAACAGGGTATTTGCCCGACTGCTCCCAAGTAGGATTGCTACGCTGCCTGCGCCGGCTGACTGCCCGAATAAGGTGATGTTGCTTGGATCCCCACCATAATCTTCAATATTGTTTTTAACCCACTTAAGGGCAAGAATTTGGTCTAAAGTACCCCGATTATCAGGGGCGCCATCAATATGCATAAACCCATCTACGCCTACTCGGTAATTGACAGTGACGATTACTACGCCTTTTTGGGCGAAGTGTGACCCATCATAAACACCTTCTCCGGCGTCCGCTCTAATGTAAGCCCCCCCTGGAAGCCATACCATAACAGGCCTTTTATTATTATCTGAAAACGCGTCTTCAGGCGCCCAAATATTTACGGTTAAGTCGCCAGGTGCGCCGACTAATTTTACATTCTTTCCTCGCCCTGGTTGTGGTACTGGCGGTTTCATCTCTATTGCGCGCAGTACACCCTGCCACGGTTTTATCGGTTCTGGTGCTTGAAAGCGTTTAGTTTTGACAAAAGGGTCAGCTGCATAGGGGACGCCGTAAAAAGTAACAACATTATTTTTAAGACTGCCTTGTACCTTGCCAAGATGAGTTGAGATTGTAATGGTGTCATTTGATTCCATTGACATACTTGTCGCCTTACTGAGGGGGGAAGCTGCAGCAATAAGCAATATTGAGCAAAAGCAGAGCAGTCTATATGAGCTGTCCATAGTCTATTCCTTTAATGGTTGCGCAACGCTTTGATTAATTGCTCTTTACTCATGTTCGAGCGGCCTTCAATACCTACTTCTTTGGCTTTTTCATACAGCTCATCTTTAGTACGGTTTTCGTACTTCTTACCTTTTCCACCGTCCTTTGACGGTGTTTGCTCACTGTTAGCTTGTGCGTTAGCAATGCGTGCTGATTTCTCTTTACTATAGCCTTCATCGCGCAAGGCTTCGTAAGTGTCGTCGTTTTTAATTTGGGTACCGTGATCCTTAGCCATAGTTAACTCCTGTTTTGCAATTAAATTACTAAGATAGTTACTTCAGAAGTAGCGTAAAAGTTTACAGGTAGCCGAGCTACTTTTTAAATATTGAGGCTGCACCAGTGAAATTTAGGGCGACTTACTTTTCCATCTTTCAGACTAACTAATTCTGATATTCAGTGATTTTAATTTTCTAGTGTCGAAAAATTTTACGGAATAGGGGTGTTTAATTTTAAGTGTCTGATATTAAAATAAATAATAAATGGATTAGATTTTGCTTAAGTATCGCGGAATACAAGTGGAATAAAAGTTAATAAAATCAAAAAAGGAATAAAGATGTATTTGAAAAACGTTTTATTGTCAGTAGCGTTTATGGGATTAGCATCATCAGCGTCGGCTGGAATAATAATTGAAAGCGATGCTCAAAACAGAACAATTATTAGCTGGACTGGAAGTTGTTCTGATTGTTTAGGTGTAAAGGGAGACGATGGTTTTTTAGATGCAGTAGATGTGTCAGGTAACATTGTTGTAGATGGCTTTATTTATGGCGAAGACTTTCGGTTTAATTCGTCTAACCTTTATTCATTTCAATACGATGGTCCATCAAATCACGTAGACAATTTAATTATATATAACGCGAGTTATTCTTCAGAAGATACTTGGATTGATAACTCTGACGCTATATTTAACGACATTGGACGGACTGATTTTGTCACTCCAATCACTGGTACGGTTCCTCCAGAGGGCTATTACGCTGAATTTGGCGAGAACTTGAGCGTATCAGGTAAAATTACAGGTGATTTGGAAAGTTATTTCTTATCGATATCTTTTGATACTTATGTCCCTGTGAACCAGTCGACCGGCGAATATATTAAGATGAGTACTTTGGTCAATACAGGTGAAGAAGCTCTCTTAAAATTAGTCAGATTCGATTTGGAGTTTTTTGACGACGGAACTTGGTATATCAGAACTGATGAAGAAGCTTATGATATCGGCCGAAACGCACAACTCTCAGTTGCTCGAGTTTCAGAGCCTGCATCTTTTGGCATTTTTATATTATCTGCCGCTGCTTTTTTGCGACTAAAACGCAGGAAGTAAAGTCAATAGCTGAGCTATTTCAATTACTACATAGATAAAGCGTGTTCGTACACGCTTTTATTTTTTATCACTCCTCTCTAAAAAATGTCATTCATCGCAAACGCCTAAATGCTAATAAAAGCACTGCACCGCAATGTAACCGCTTAACACATTAAAACTACTTACATTGTCAATTTTAGTGCATTTTGTGCACGTAAAAAGTGCAATAGTGTCAATGAGTTAGCGTTTTTAGGCTATTGCGCGTTTAAAACCAAGCCTTTAGTCTAAAGACATTGTAGATGGAAGGCAGAGCGAAATATGAATAAAAACGTACAACAAACCTCGGTGAATTCTTCTCGTCGTAATTGGTTAAAATCTGTGGGATTAGGCGCCGGAGCCGTGGCGCTGACTACCAGCGTCGACAGCATAATGGGAGACCTGCGTGCGGCGGGAATGCCCACCGAACATTTTCCCTCGGCTACACCTAACGTGAACGACGGTCTTATTCGCTTATCGTCAAATGAAAACGCCTTTGGACCTTCGAAAAAGGCCGCTAAGGCAATGCAAAGCGAGCTTTTAAATCTAGCGCGTTATACCGATGCTACGGTTGAAGTATTGGCGCAGAAAATTGCTGAGCAAGAGGGCGTGTCTGCCGATCAAATCGTTATTACAAACGGTTCTTCACCTATTTTATTTGGTTACGCCGACTGGATCACGAAAAATGGCAACAAGCTGGTAACCTCGATGGCTACTTACGAAGGTGTGCCGCGAGGGGCAGAGTTTATGGGAGCAGATGTAACTTATGTGCCGCTCGCTGCCGATATGACTTTTGACCTAGATGCTATCGAAGCAGCAGTGACTGACGATACCACCGCTGTTTATGTGTGCAACCCAAATAACCCGACTGGCAGTATGGTAGATGCAGCCAAGCTTACCGCTTTTGCAAAACGGGTGTCGAAAAAAGCGCAGGTATTCATTGATGAAGCCTACATTGAGATGTCGGACGCTTACCCTGCTAACGTGCAATCGAAGCTGGTCGCAGAGGGGCACAACGTGGTGGTTTGCCGCACGTTCTCAAAAATCCACGCCATGGCTGGCCAGCGTTTAGGTTACGCTATTATGCCTGCTGAGCAAGCGAAAGCCATGGGCGGCATGCTGCGCATGGGCGGTGTGAACTACTTGGCACTCGTTGCAGGCATGGCAAGTATGGATGACCATGCAAACTTAAACACCATGCGTTCACGGATTAAAACTGAACGTGATAAGTTAGTAAAAGTTGCCAAGGAATTAAAACAGCCTTATGCCCCAAATCCGCAGGGCAATTTCATTTATATCGACACGGGCATGCCACACGATAAATTTGCAGAGAAAATGAAAGCCGAAGGCATAAAGGTAGTTGGGCGTACTTGGCCAGGGTATGACTCATGGTCACGTATAAGCGTGGGTACGCCCTCAGAAACAGATGCTTGCGTTAAAGCATTAAAAGCAGTACTTGCTTAAAATAATAATAACACCTAGCGCAGAGAGAAAAGGCTGAACGCAATTTGTGTTCAGCCTTCGTTTTTTGAATCGCTATTTCTCGATAGCAAACGTTAAGCCTGCTTTTTCTTCCAAACGGTTGATAAGCTTGTTACCGAGTGCTGCCGCAGGTGTGAAGAAACCACCAGATAAACTAACGTCTTTGCACAAGCAAAGGGCAGATTCTGAAATCATTTTACTGGTAGAGCCGTAGCCTGGATCCTTGTCGCCTTTTACCGATACGGCTAGCATATCACCATTGGTAGCCGTACCCACAAACATGACATCGTAAAAGCCATTTTCGCGCTCTTCTTTGCTTGGGCCTTCACCTGGTTTAGGGCCATCATCACTTGCAAGCGACTTATCTTTGGCAACGTGATTCGCCATGGCTTCACCTTTCTCACCTGGGCCGGTCATCATCATTTCATCATACTGAAAGTTCTTGCCGTAGCTATAACCGCCCAGATAGTTCGTGCGATGAACGTTTTTAGTATTGATGGCCGCCATAATAAATGGTGCAACCCATGTGCCCAACTGCTCATCGAAGTAAGGTTTATTGCCATCAGGCTGTGGCTGATTTGACGCGCCATCGGTTAATGAGTGCGGATTAATAAGCGCAGCCATGACAGACTTATCTTTGTGCGCAGCCGCCATGGTCGCTTTCAAACTGGCAGCCGTACCGCCAGAAAACGTGCCCTGCATTTTGCGTACACGACCTTTTACATATTCAATGACATCGCCAGTTTGCTTTTTGGCATGTTCTTGAAGGTAGTGCACACCAAGGTCAAAAGGCACAGAATCAAAGCCACACGAGAACACAATGTTTGCGCCGGTTTCTTTAGCTTTCGCTTCGTACTTGTTGATCATTTGGTGCATCCAGGCAGGCTCACCGCAAAGATCTGTATAGCCGGTGCCGTTATCGATACATGCAGAAAGTAACTTTTCGCCGTAAATTTGATACGGCCCAACAGTGGTAAGTACAACGGCTGTGCGCTTTGTCATTGCGTCAAGTGCATTGGCATTGTCACCGTCGGCTACAATACTCGCAACGCAATCGCTAATGCCTAGCTCTTGTTTAACATCATTAAGTTTAGCTTCGTTACGACCTGCCACTGCCCATTTAACATTGCTGTCACTGCCATACTGCGCTTGAAAATACTCAGCTACTAGTTTGCCCGTGAAGCCTGTAGCACCGAAGATAACTACATCAAATTCCCGTTCGTTACTCATTGTTTTGTCCTGTTTTATTTCGTTTCGACACGTGTCATCAATATGCGTTACCCAATATACGCACAAGCACCCATATCTATCATTTTTTTCGGTAATATTTGTCTATTCACGAAATTAAACAGTGAGTATAAAAAACGTTAGCTTATTGACTCTACAAACACTGCTAGTCGCGACAGGCCTTCCTTCAAGCGTTCAATGCTAGTGGCGAAAGACAGCCTTACGTATTGGTTGGCATTGTGCTCACCAAAATCATTACCCGGAGTAAGCGCTACATGATGTTGTGAGAGTAGGGCATCACAAAATTCAATTGCACTTAGCCCTGTGTGCTTAATATTGATGTATGCGTAAAACGCACCGTCAGGCTTTGCATCTAAACCAAGCCCCATGTTTTCAAGTGCACTAAAAACAAGGGAAGCGCGCTTTTCCAGCGTATGGCGGTTTTGCTCGCATTGCGCCAATGCTTCTGGGGTAAAGCACGCAAGAGCGGCCTTTTGCGAGAGGGTAGAGGGGCAAATAAACAAATTCTGCGCGAGCTTTTCAAGGATGGGTGTCATCGCTTCAGGTACCACACACCAGCCAAGACGCCAGCCGGTCATACCAAAATATTTGGAAAAACTGTTTATTACGACCACTGTTTCTTCAAGCTGTGCATTGGCAAGTACGGTTCGAAGTTTGGTATTAGTGTCTAGGGTCGATTGGGAAGCGAATGCATCATCGCGAATATCAAGATCAGCCGAAAGCGAAAGATCTAAGTAAATCTCGTCAACAATTAAAAAGCCACCTTGGGATTTGCAGTATTCGCCAATTTTAATCAGTTCTTCTACATCTATAACCGTACCTGTAGGATTGGCAGGTGTGGCGATAAGTACACCTTTCGTGTTGTGCTTCCAATTATCAGCAACACTTGTAGCGGTTAGCTGAAAGTTATCCTCGCTGCGTGTTGGCACCAGCGTTACCTCTGCGCCAAATGCGTTTAAAAAACGTCGATTACAGGGGTAAGACGGGTCGCCCAATATCACGTTGTCGCCTGATTCAACCAAGGCAGCACTTGCCAAAAGTAAAGCACCAGAAGCCCCAGCGGTAATTACCACTCTAGAAGGGCTTACCGCTACGCCATGTTTAACTTCATAAAAACGTGCAATGGCTTCACGTAGTTCAGGCATGCCCAGCGCCGAGGTGTAGGGAAAATCTGAGGCACTTAAGCTTTCTTTCATTGCCGCGAGCACTGCCGCGGGTGCGCCGAAACCAGGCTCGCCTAAATTAAGTCTTATAACATCTTTACCTTGCTGTTCTAGCGTCGTGGCTTTTTCGCCATAGGCCATAGCAAGAAACGGAGAAATCGCCGTAGCGCGAGAGGCAAACTTCAAAATAAAACCCTTAATTAGTAGTGCCAATTCAAACTTTACCGCAATTAGGGACCACTCTTGGTTATGATTCAAGGGAATTCTTCGAGAAGTACCATTTACTCGCTGAATTACTTTTTGTTAACTGTTTAAACGAACAAACTTTTCAGCCAGCTCGTCTGGTGACTCTTTATTGTGCGGGTCGGGCTTAACAACATCGATTGGGCATACCGCTGCGCAAGTAGGCGCATCGTAATGCCCCACACATTCTGTACAGCGTAACGGGTCTATTTCATACACTTTATTTCCCATGCTTATAGCGGCATTAGGGCATTCTGGTTCGCACATGTCGCAGTTTATGCAGCTATCAAGAATAAGCAGTGCCATAAATTATGCCTCGCTCACGTTTTCGGGTGTTACTGCATTAGGTGCTTTTCGAAACGGATTGCGGGTATCAACGCCTGCATCTAGGTTTCGCAACAGTAGGGCAAAATTTAAAGATACATCGCTAGGTATCGGTATTCTTACTTGGTGTCCTGAACCTTTAGCATCTGTAATAGAATGGTTTTTCTTATCCAGCATCTCATTTAGAGTAAAGGTAATGTTGCCGCTTGGCGTCATCAACTCAAGCGAGTCACCTACACAGAATTTGTTTTTAACGTTTATAATTGCATAGCCAGACTCTTCACAACGATCAATCACTTCACCAACAAATTGCTGTTTGTCGCTGACTGAGTGCCCATACTCATAGTTCTGATACGCGTGGTGCGCATGGCGACGCAAGAAACCTTCGGTATAACCTCGATGAGCTAAAGTTTCCAAGTTTCCCATTAATGTACTATCAAATGGCTTTCCTGCTAACGCGTCGTCAATTGCTTTGCGATAAACTTGTGCTGTTCGAGCGCAGTAGTAATGTGATTTAGTGCGGCCTTCTATTTTTAAACTATGCACGCCCATTTGGGTTAACCTGCCTACATGTTGCACGGCACGCAAATCTTTAGAATTCATAATATAGGTGCCATGTTCGTCTTCAAAAGCGGGCATCAGTTCACCGGACTTTTCCTTTTCTTCTAACATGAACACTTGCGTACTTGGCGTGCCTTCTCCAAGGGTAGGAATTACTATTTCAGGCGCTTCACCTGCCTCATCAGTCTGAATAGCTTGAACAATGTCACCGGTTTCGTTTTCTTCGCCCGTCTTAACATCGTAAGACCATCTACAAGCATTGGTGCAAGTGCCCTGGTTTGGGTCGCGTTTATTCATATATCCAGACAATAAGCAGCGGCCCGAATACGCCATACAAAGCGCGCCATGCACAAATACTTCCAATTCGATGTCTGGAACATGTTCACGAATAGTTTCAATTTCTTCCAAAGAGAGCTCTCTCGACAAAATAACGCGCTCAATACCTTGTTTCTGCCAAAACTTCACCGTAGCGTAGTTCACCGCATTGGCCTGTACACTTAAGTGAATAGGCATTTCAGGGAAGGCATCGCGCACCATCATAATAAGCCCTGGGTCTGACATAATTAGCGCATCGGGCTTCATAGCAATTACTGGTGAAATATCTTTAAGGTAGGTACCTAGCTTACTGTTGTGCGGGGCAATGTTGCTTACTACATAGAACTTTTTACCTAAAGCATGTGCTTCTTCTATGCCTATCGCTAAGTTCTCAAGGCTGAATTCGTTGTTTCTTACGCGAAGTGAGTAGCGTGGCTGTCCAGCATAAACAGCATCGGCGCCATAGGCAAAAGCGTAGCGCATGTTGCGTAAGCTACCGGCGGGTGCAAGCAGCTCTGGCGCGTTTAACGTTTGGTTTGGCAATGTTGAAGCTGAGACTTCACGTAGTTTAGAAGAGCTGTGATTAAGTGATAATTTTGAAGTCATAGATGAAAACCGCTACTAGACGCTTTAAACAAGACGGCGGATTTTATAAGCCGTAAAATACCTCTACAACCCAAACAAAACTTGGTGTTGACCAAGATCAAATAATTTGTTGTCGCTTATGTTTTTGAATGTTTAAACGGCAATTGAGCAGAGTCAATGCCAGCTGTTTTATTCCATATAGTTGCGTTTTTAATGCATTACCTTCGGTAGGAAAAACCAAGCCCGTTCACAGCTAAACAACAAGCAAAAAGAGCGCATTAAACGATGAACTACCATGGGCAAAACCCACCACATAGGGTAGGCTAGAAATTCACAATAATAAGGACTAACTGCATGCTGCAATTGAACATTTTTCATAAAGCGGCGCGACAAGTAAAAGCATCGGCAAAATCGGCCATTGCGATTACGGTATTATTTGTCGTGTCTACGTCTTCCGCATTGGCTGCACTGCCAAGCATTGGTGAATTCACCAGCGACATGGCCAAAAAAGATGGTTTAATTCCTGTTTACTATGACCATGAAAGCGACAAAGTTTACTTGGCCGTGCCTACAATCGATGCCGAATATTTGTTCCAAAGCAGTTTGCCTTATGGTGTAGGGTCAAATGATATTGGCCTTGATCGCGGCCAGCTGGGCGATACGCGCTTGGTCAGCTTTGAAAAATTTGGCAACAAGATTTTATTAAAGCAGCACAACACCAAATACCGCGCGGCCCACGGCAGCGACGCTGAAAAGCAGAGTATTGATGAAGCTTTCGCAGATTCGGTTATTGCTGGTTTCACGCTGGTAGCTAACAGCGACGGAGCTAGCCTCATCGACTATACGCCTTTTCTGTTAAGCGATATTCACGGTATAGGAAACCGTATGGCACGCACCAATCAAGGTAGCTTCAGCGTTGATAAAATGCGCAGCGGTGTGTACTTACCTAAAACTAAAGGCTTTGAAAAGAATACTGAATTAGAAGCTTTAGTCACTTTTGCTGGTAAAAAGCCGGGCGAATACGTGCAGCAAGTTACACCCGACCCAGAGAGCGTGACCGTGCATTTACATCATTCGTTTGTGGCATTGCCTGACGATAACTACACGCCCAGAGAGTATCACCCATACTCAGGCTTCTGGAAGTTCAGCTACTTTGATTATTCAACGCCCATCAGCGAGCCTACCGAACAGCGTTTTATTACCCGCCATCGTTTAAACAAGAAAGCCCCGCATGCTGCAATGAGCGAAGCAGAAGAGCCTATTGTGTATTACCTAGACCCGGGTATTCCAGAGCCGGTAATGACCGCGCTCAAGGAAGGGGCGAGCTGGTGGAATCAAGCCTATGAAGCTGCAGGTTATAAAGACGCCTTTCAGGTGAAAGTATTGCCAGAGGGTGCAGACCCGATGGACGTGCGCTATAACGTAATCAATTGGGTACATCGCGCCACGCGCGGTTGGTCTTATGGTTCATCGGTTGTCGACCCGCGCACTGGTGAAATTATCAAAGGTCACGTTACGCTCGGCTCGTTGCGTGTAAGACAAGATTATTTAATTGCCCTAGGCCTAACCAGCCCGTTTAAAGAAGGTAATACCGACACCACTGTGCAGCAGGAAATGGCGCTAGATCGTATTAGGCAGCTTTCAGCGCATGAAGTAGGGCACACGTTAGGCATAGCACATAACTTTGCAGCAAGTGAAAACAACCGTGCGTCGGTGATGGATTATCCTCACCCTAAAATTAGCATTAAAAATGGAAAAATCAGCCTGGAAGGCGCTTATGACAAAGGCATAGGCGCATGGGATATACACGCCGTAGCATATGGTTACCAAGACTTTACCAGCGACGTAGAAGAAGCCGAAGCCTTAGCAAAAATTATTGTAAAAGGTCGCAACGAGGGCTTAAGCTTTAAGTCAGACCCAGATACCCGTAGTAGTCGTCATGCATCAGCAAACGGTCATATGTGGGAAAACGGTAGCAATCCGCTAGATGCCTTCGATGAAATTTCACAAGTGCGCGAACAGGCGTTAGCCAATTTAGGTTTAGACACCTTAAGCCCAAACAGTAGCTTGTCGTCTCTTGAAAATGCTTTAGTACCTATTTACTTGCTACATCGCTATCAGCTAGAAGCTGTAGCAAAGCAAGTCGGCGGCTTAGTGTATGAATACGAACGTAAAGGTGACTACACCCAAGCGCAGGGCCAACAGTTTGTAGCGCCTGCAGTGCAGCAACGCGCTATGCAGCAGTTAATAACGGCCACTACCGCTGATTACCTGACGATACCTGAATCGGTACTCGCCCTTATTCCACCGACAGCGTATGGCGACGATATTACTCGCGAGCACTTTAAGGGCAAAATGGGGTTAATGTTAGACCCTGTTTCTGCCGCTGCTTCAGCATCTAACTTTGCGTTTGAATTACTATTGCACCCAGAGCGCTTAAACCGCTTAGAGTGGCAGACAAGAAGCACAAAAGATAGACGTAAAAAAGTAGGCGTTTCTATGCTGGTGAAGCAAATACTTAACGTTCACTGGTATAAAAATAAGTCGCAAAGCCCACTAGCCAACCGCTTACAGCTAGTTGCATTAAATGCAGTGATGAAAGCGGTAACTAGCGACAAGCTGGCGCCTGAAGTAAGAATGGAAGCCGAACTTGCTCTTCTTGAATTCAGCGAATGGTTAGACGATGAAGCCGACGACAATCAGTATGAAATACTGAAAGAACAGTTCGATACTTATTGGGCTAGTAAGGCATGGCCAAGTACCTTTGAAGTAGAGCCGCTACCGCCAGGTTCGCCTATTTAATAGCAGGCGAAGGGGCAGCGTAGTGCAACGTTGATGAGTAGCTAGTGCCGCAGAATAATGCTGCGGCACAGCGTATTGTTATATCTATTGGGCTAGCTTTGCTACTGGCCCCCGTGCCAACACGCAAATATTGGCAGACAAAATTGAGCAAGACATTAATCTTTCAAAAGTGATACTCATATTTCGTCTATTTAGACCAAGTAATGAATCGATACTTACTCGTACCAAAGAGCAGATAATCTGACACTACTTCATCATGTACATACCCTGTGTGAGCTTGTAAATAATTAACCACACCATATTTATATACGCCAGGGAGTGGAACCTTGTAGGTTTTTCTCGCAACTGATATCGCAACATTGGCATATTGGCCTTTTAATTCGCCAACACTGCTCTCATCTATTGGGTAAGACAGAAGATCGTTAGGATCGCTAAACGCAATTACTCTCTTTTTTTGGTTAGCGTTTCTAGCATCAATAGTACCGTCATCTAAGATTGAGTGAAGTGTGTCATAATCGCTAGCCATTTTCTCGGACAACGTTTTCGGAGCTTTGTTTACCGAATCTCCGGTATTTAATAGAGCGATTTGGTTTGCCATCATATAAATCATATCGACACGATTATCTAGAACATGATCTCCATCCGCTTTCAGTTCATTGAGAACATCAATAAGGATCTTAGAGCCTAGACTAAAGGTGACAACAATGAGCTTTTCATTTTCATTAATCTGCTCTTTCAAATCTAAAACTTGGTTTCTAACCCTTTGTACTATCTGCTTTTTAGAACTGCCCGTATACATGACCACGTCAACAATTCCATCATTAAGCAGCCTATCTTTCGCGAGTTTCGTCGTTGCGGTTCTATTTGGAGTTAATACAGGGTCGTCATCGATATTCCTTAGTTTTCTCTTGGCTTGAGACGTGATGTCCAACCACCACAATACATTGAATCTTAGAGTTTGACCCTTGTAGATAAAGCTATCAAGAGAGTCATCATTATAGGGACTTTCTATTTTGAGTGCTGATCGCAAATCATTGATGACACGCGAGTAATCGCTAACGTTGTCGGTCGTGGAATAGCCCCCCATTCCATGTATGAAGATTATTCTTATGTCTCTGTTAGTTCCCTTAATTACGTCAACAATTCCATCGAATTCAATGTTTGCGGAGCTGCCAGCGTAAACTTCGTTTACTTTATTTGTTTTAATGATACAGCCCGAGAGAATGCAAGCTGTGAGCAGTAAAATGATAGCGTTTTTCATATTAGAGTCCTTTTGATTTGTTATCACAAAGAACTCTTTATTCAGTGGCACTGAAAAGCGGCAAAAAGACGTCATCCTTGTAAAATTTAAAATAGAACGGAAAACGTTCAATTACAACACTAGTAGCTAACAAAGACTACTTTCACAAAGAATTTGATTGAGAAAATAACGCTATTTACGTGTTTACCGCACACCCAGCCTCTGTGGGGGAAAAACTACCATGACTTCTAACCTAAAATGCCCGCTTTCTTTAAAACACTATGAACTAAAATTGATTGAAAAAAATTGAGTATGGGAACTATGGTTTAAAACTTCTGATAATGGTTTTGATGTATTCAATCAGCATGATGAGTTTGGCGATTGGTTTAATTTTAGTGGCGAAGATTGTGGTAAGTTCTTTTCAAATCTGCTTTCAGCGAATGAAATCTTGTGTGGTTATTGTTAAGTGATACATTTGAAAGCTGGAAGCGCATCGTGAAAGTAGAATTAGTTACTACATTGAAGAGACATGCCACAAAAATTCTGCAAGACCGGCGCTCTTCAAAAGAGCCTGTTTTGATTGCTGAACATGGTCAGCCATCGGCTTACTTAGTTGATGTTGATGATTATGAGATGATGCAAAAGCGCATGTCGATTCTGGAAGGTATTGCAAAAGGTGAGCAGGCAATAAGAAGTGATGACGTTTTAACTAACCGGCAGGCCAAAGAGAAAATGGATAAATGGCTGAAATAATATGCACAGAACCTACTCTAAATGACTTAGACAATATTGCTGAATACATAGTGGTATCTAATTTAGTTGCGGCAAAGAAACTGGTTAAATAAGTCTTCGCCAAAGTAGTTATTCTTTAGGAATATCCTAAATCAGTAAAGTCAGTTTCTGAATTACCATTTCTAAATTACCACAAGCTTTATGTGGAGCCCTGTCGAATTTTTTATAAATTTGAGGACAACAAAGCCTTTATTTTGCATGTAATGCGGCAAGGACAAGATCTTAGGCGCTTTTTATCAGATTAGCTTTGATTCATTTTAAGTACACTTGATGAATACAGCAGCTTTTATTGTTAATAGAATTAGCGACTAGGGCATCTTACAGCGTAATGCGGACATTTTTGAATCGAGTATTAAAGGTCCGCTTCAGACAGAAAGTTGACTTTCAACGGCGCAAAATGGCTGGTTAAAACGTACAAAGAAAGAAGGAAGCAGAGCCTAGATAAAGTAGGGCACTGTTGCAAATAGAGCTCCCGAAGTACCCAATACCCCATATAGCAACTGAAGCGTTGTGTATACAATAGGACTATCTTCTCGCGTCATTAAGCCGCCTGTAAAGAGCATCTTTTTACAAATTATTGAAATTAAGAATGGTATTAAAAAAACGAGACTTATAGCATAATTTGCCGCTGTCATTTCTATTTCATCCCAGCTGTCATAAAAGGCAATGAAAATTGAAAAACTCATTGTGAAAATTATTAGAATAACATTTTTATCTTTTTTCATTTTGCAACCATGATTTTTACAGTATTCTTCGATCCTAAGCGCTAATTAGAATCCAAAATACGCCTTCAGAAATAGGTAGATTCCGGCCAAAACACAAATAGAGCATCTCGTTTTTATCTATTTTCAAAGTACTTGTCTGTGTGCAATCTCAAGTCTATTACTTTTCACTCAGCGTAATACTCTTTTCTACTTAAAAAACCTATAACTCCCGATAATTAGTAAACACCTTGTACAACTGCGTTCCACTCAATACCGAAGCCGACGGGAAGTGCAGTATAGGGATCAAATCGCAAGGCGCTTCTAAGGTCCTGCTGCCGTTGTCGGTATCCAGATCGTCAATATTTAAAATTTGCGCCAGTGGTTCGCCTTTCTTCACCGTTTGGCCTGGTTTCGCCATGTACTCCACCATGCCGCCCCAGTTAGTAAACAGGGTTTTATAGTCTTTTAAATACACGCCTAAACGCTGCATTGCTTTCGGTTTAATATCGCATTCGTGCAATACACCTTTGGCGTTTAAGTAGCTAAGAATACTGGTGGCGTCTATATTACCTTCGTTAAAGTCGATCACTTCTTGGCTACCCATTTCTAGCGTGAAAGCCTCTACATTAAAGCTAATCTCGCGCTCTAAATTAGTTTTTATGCTTTCTTGCAGTGTCCACCACGGGCAGAACGTCGCTTCGTCTAGAGCACCTGCAAATACGTTAGGTATAAAAATACAGTGGGGAATGTTAAACAGCTTGGCGCTGTCTTTGGCGTACTCGGGAATATAAACGTGACGGGTAGACACCGGGCCGTTGTGGAGATCTAGTACGAAATCGGCGTTCACCGCCATTTGCTGTAGCTTTAGGTTAAGCTGCTGCGCTAGTCCTAGGCCCCATGGTTCAGCCAGTTTGTTGTCGATAGCGTTAGACAAGTGAGCACGAAAACGTTGTTTTATGCCTTCAATAGACTCTTCGCGAGTGACGGTTTTGGCGAAATGCTTAACTGCCTCTTTATCGAAAAAATAGCCGCGGTTCCAGTTCGTGCCGTTCACAGGGTCGAACCGGCCCAATGTGTATTCTCCGGCTTTGATATTAGTACCAATGGGATTACAGTTGGGCACTAGGATAATTTCACCGCAAATATCCATGTCTTTTAGACGCTGAATAAGATGGTAAATAACCACGTTACCTTGTACTTCTGCGCCGTGAATAGAACTTTGAATATACACAGTAGGGCCAGGGCGCGCGCCTTTCATACGATAAATTGGCACGTTCATATTACGTCCAGACGCGTTTTGCGCCACTACCATGTGTTTTTTCACTACTTGGGTTGTCATTTAAATCAACCTATTTTCTGTCTTGTTCTTTGTTTTAGTCTGTTGCTTTTAACCACGTTTTTAGAATTCATGCCGCAAATGCACCTAAACTTAACAAGCACATAGCTCGCAATCTACGCCTTTAGGTAACTTCCAGTTTCGCCACTCGTGCGACAGAGCATCAAACGTCATTAACGTGTTTTTAGGAATATTATCGAAATCCATCAATACTTGCATGGCTAGCATAGCTTGGTAAGTACCAACAATATTTACTACTGGCGAGAATATACCTGCCTCAACACAGCTTAAATCGGGTGATTCAAATAGCGTTCGTAAGCATGCATAGCAGCGGCTCTCACCGGGTATAGCTACGAAAAGCTGGCCTTCAAAGCGAATGGCTGCACCCGATACTAGCGGGGTATTTAGTTTAAAACACAGTAGGTTTATTAAATCTCGCGAGTCTGTATTGTCGGTGCAATCTAGCACAACGTCAGCACGCTCTATGGCTTGTTTTAATGCTGGTGACAGCTGAGTAGAGCTGGGCGCCCAAAACGGTTCTGCCATTACGGTAATGTCGCAGTCGCTGTTTATTGCAGTAAGCCGCGCTTTAGCCGCCTCTACTTTATTTGTGCCTACATCTTGTTCGCTAAACAAGGTTTGCCTTGGCAGGTTGGTGACCTCAACTGTGTCGTGGTCGATAAGTGTAAGAGAGCCCACGCCACTCGCGCAAAGGTTAGTAGCAGCCGCGGTGCCAAGCCCGCCAATACCAATGATACAAATATTGGCGTTTAGCAGCGCTTCTTGACCGTCTAGGTCCACTTTTGGAAGCACGATATGGCGGTTATAACGCATAGCCTGCTGATGAGTTAGGCTTTTAGACATAGTTTATGCCAACTTAGTTGTTGAATTCATGGCATGCACCCTTATAAAGTGATAACCAAATAGTATTTTGGCTGGTACTTTATCAAAAACCGCCAAAATGTCGCATATCAAATTAGGATTTCATATGTCAGTTGTCAGCCAACCCCTTAATATTGCCGTACTCACTATTTCAGATACGCGCACCCTCGAAAACGACAAGTCGGGAGACTACTTGAAAGAGGCGCTTACCTCGGTTGGCCATAACCTTTACGATCGCGATTTGGTGAAAGACGATATTTATCAGCAGCGCGCCGTGGTGTCGAAATGGATTGCCGATAAAAACATTCACGCTGTATTAATTACCGGTGGTACAGGTTTTACCCACCGTGACTCAACGCCAGAGGCCATCAGTGTATTGTTCGACAAAGAAGTCGACGGCTTTGGCGAGCTATTCCGTCAAATTAGCTATGAAGAGATTGGTACATCAACCATTCAGTCTCGCGCGGTTGCGGGCTTTGCTAATAATACGGTTATTTTCTGCTTACCAGGCTCAACAGGCGCGTGTCGTACGGCGTGGGAAAAAATTATTTCTAGCCAGCTAGATGTCGACTTTAGACCGTGTAATTTTGTGAAGCATTTGGTGGAAGCATGAGTACCTTTAGCCATTTAAACGCTGGTGGCGAAGCCAACATGGTAGATGTTAGCGACAAAGACGTTACCAAGCGAGAAGCCACAGCAGAAGGTTTTTTATACGTAAGCGAAGACGTTATTCGCCAAATCTCTGAAGCAAAAATTGCGAAAGGTGATGTATTTGCAGTTGCCCGTGTAGCGGGTATTCAAGGGGCGAAACGCTGCGCCGATCTTATTCCTCTTTGTCACCCATTGGCACTGTCAAAGGTGGATATAAACTTCGACATTCAGGCCGACCAAAACCGAATCCAAGCCACCTGCTATTGCAAGCTAAGCGGTAAAACCGGCGTTGAAATGGAAGCGCTCACGGGTGTAAATGTGGCGCTGTTAACCTTGTTTGATATGTGCAAAGCCATCGACCCTGGCATGCATATGGAAGGGGTACGGGTACTGGAGAAAAAAGGCGGTAAGACAGGCCACTGGCAGTCTGACACCTAGTTTTCACAAAGGCCAGTGAGCTAGAAAATGACGTGCATAAAGCGTACACGCACTCAAAAAGCAACGCACTTTAGGCTCAACCCATTTCAGAGGCTTGGCAAGATTAATTAGCGCGCACAAAGCGACCTTAACAACGTAGATAACAGGCAAAGCATGCAGGTAACGGTAAAAACATTCGCACAAACCCGAGAGATTACGGGAGAGGACAATATCGCGCTTCATATAAGCGAGAACAGCACTATTGAGACCGTGATATCGCAGCTTAAAACGCGTAGTGACAAGTGGGCATTAGCCTTAGAGGGCAGTGTGCTTACTGCCTGTAATCAAGAGCTCTGCGATCTTAAAACCGAACTTAGCGACGGCGATGAGCTGGCGCTATTTCCACCTGTGACAGGGGGCTAGCTATGTTCGCGCTAGTTCAAGTTGAAGATTTCGACCAAGGAGAGCTTTACGCTAGGCTAAAACAGTCGGCAGATGAGAAGGCCTGCGGCAACACCGGCGCGATTGTTACTTTTACTGGGCTTGTGCGAGACTTTAATAACGCTGGCGATATAGACGGCATCGAATTAGAGCATTACCCGAGCATGACTGAAAAAGCGTTAATGCTTCTGGTTGAACAAGCGAGCGAACGTTTTTCACTTAACAGTGCTGGCGCACTGCACAGAGTAGGGCGCATATACAATAACGAACAAATAGTATGGGTGGGTGCCGCCGCTCCCCATCGCCAAGCGGCGTTTGACGCTGCCTGCTACTTAATGGACATGCTTAAACAGTCGGTACCGCTTTGGAAAAAAGAATTTAAGGGCGATAAATCTGAATGGGTTGAGGCGAAAGCATCTGACGATAAAGCGGCACTTAAGTGGATGCGCAAAAAGTAATGCTCTTTTCTTTAGCAATGCAACTTTCAAGTTTTGTTAACTTGGCCATGCTTATTTTGGTAAGTGTTAGCGCAAGTGCAAGTGCAAGTGTAGTCCCAGATGTTACGTTTTTTTCCAGCTCTGCAGCACAAGCGGGTAGTTTTGAAGCGGCAAATGATAATGTAAATGAAGGGAGCGTTATTAGTGCCGAAAAACAAAACCAGTCAGTAAATTTCAAGCGCGACGAAAAAATTAACGTAGCCGTTGCGGCAAACTTTGCAAAACCGCTAAAGAGTATTGCCGAGCAGTTTACTGAGCTAACCGGCATAGAAGTCGCGGTAACGGTATCTTCAAGCGGTACTTTATATGCGCAAATTCAACATGGTGCTAGCTTCGACGTTTTTCTATCTGCAGATCGCGCTAGGCCGCAAGCGTTGGTTGATAATAACTTAGTGCACCACGGCAATTTGGTGGACTACGCTAAAGGCAAGCTGGCGTTTGTCTATGCTGGCGACTTATCAAGTCAGGCATTCAGTGAAATATCTAGTAAGACATCGAGTGAAAGAAGCTGCGAGCAAATCGCACGTACATCTACGAAAGACACCACTGTACAAATAAACGCTCAGCTTACCAATTGCTTGTCGAGGCAGCTTGTTCAATTAATGGAAAACCCTCAAAACAAGGTAGCTATCGCTAACCCTAAACTCGCTCCCTATGGTGATGCTGCGCAACAGACGCTGCAAAACTTATCCTTATGGCACCAGTTTTTACCTCACAGAGTGATGGGTAAGAACGTGCTGCAAACCTTGCAGTTTTATACCACCGGCAGCGTGAAAGGGGCGTTCGTTGCGTACTCATCGGCGTTAGATTTGCCCGCAAACTTATCTTCTAACTTGCCTTCTAATTTTAACAGTGCTGTGGATACCGAAAGCGCTGAGGCTATTACGGTTATCGTCCCAGTACCTGAAACCTTGTATCAACCCATCATTCAGTCGTTGGTAGTTAACAGTAAAACGGTAGCTACATTATCTCCGAATCTGTTCGAACCACTTCCAATCAAAAATGCGACAGCGCCAGTGGATGAGCCTATTCACAACGACAACGTTGAGCCAACCAGAGCATTTCGTTTGAGTGACGCTAGTGGGTTGTCATCACCCAGCCTTTTCGTACAATATTTAATGTCGCAAGGGGTACAGCACAGCTTAATTGAATGGGGCTATGAACCTACCATTGCATCGGGCGTCGGTAACTAAGTATGCTCACAGAATTCTTCGGGGCATCGACACTTGAAGCTATATTACTTACCTTAAAGCTGGCCTTTATAACCAGTGGCTTACTGTTGTTAATCGCGTTGCCGCTAGCGTGGTTTTTAGCGAACTGGCAGAGCAAAGCTAAGCCTTTGGTGATGTCGATACTCGCGTTGCCTTTGGTGTTACCGCCAACTGTGCTGGGGTTTTATTTGCTTATTGCTTTTTCGCCGCAAAGTGCGTTGGGGCAGGGATGGCAAAGCCTAACCGGGAGCAATTTAGCATTTAGCTTTGAAGGTTTGGTGTTGGGGTCTGTCATCTATTCCCTTCCATTTGCTCTGCAGCCTTTGTATAGCGGCTTTTCACAATTGGATAACCGTTATTTAGATGTGGCAAAAACGCTGGGGTTTTCGGCCTTTGAAGCTTTTATAAAAATAGTACTGCCTTTAAGCAAAGCGCCCATTGTAGTGGCATTAGGCTTAAGCTTTGCCCATACCATAGGCGAGTTTGGCGTAGTACTAATGATAGGAGGCAATATTCCAGGAGAAACTCAGGTGCTGTCTATCGCGCTATATGAACAGGTAGAAGCGCTGGAATATAGCAGTGCACACAACCTTGCGTTGGCCCTTTTGATTTTTTCATTCGTAATGCTCGCGGCGCTCTATCGTTTTAACGGTGTCACCCGTAGTGATGAGGCGCGTTAACATGCAAATATCTGCGCTACTACCAAATCGCATTAACGCACAAATTTCATTGCAGCCGCAAAGCCGATTCATTGGGGTTACCGGTCCATCAGGTGCGGGAAAAAGCAGCCTGTTTCGCGCCCTAGCTGGCGTAGAAAAAAGCGCAAAAGTGCAAACGCCGTGGACCTCTCAAAAGGTCGGCATCGTTTTTCAGCAGCCTATGTTATTTCCCCATACCGATGTGCGCGGTAATTTAGCCTTGGCGCAGCGTCACGCAAGCCCTAATGCAATGTCTATCGACGCGTGCTTGCGCGGCTGCTATTGCGAACATTTAATCGATAAGCCAGTTCAAGCGCTTTCTGGTGGTGAAGCGCAGCGGGTCGCGATTGCAAGAGCCTTGGTCAATGGGCCAGATGTGTTATTGCTAGATGAATCGTTAAGCGCAATTGATATCTTCACCCGACGCAAAATTTACCAGTTTTTGAACAATTTGTGTGTTTCGGGAAAGCTAATATGCTTTGTGATCTCTCACGATTTAGATGATCTTGCCTTGTTCAGCGATGAGTTGGTTTTTATTGATCAAGGCCGCACAGAGCTTTGTGGAAAAACGCGCGATGTATTGACTCAAGTATTCGCAAAAGAAGGATTTGCGACACCGTCTAGCGTACTTGAGGGATTTAAAGTTACTGCGCAAAGCGAAGCACACGACAGCAACCACTCACAAAACGCCGTTGGCAGCTACGAACACTGTAGCCAAACGCAACAAGATCAAAATGTTCTAACCTTACAAGGCAATGAGCAGTGCCAGTCGGAAAACGGAATTGAGCGCGTTGAGGTAGCGGGACAAGAGATATTCGTCACTGCAGAATCAGTGTCATATTTGCCTCAGCAAAATGATGAGCAAGTTTCTGTTCGTTTTGCAGTTAAAGCCTGTGATGTAAGCATCGATACCAATACTGCTGACTTTGGCAACGCCAGCACAATCAGTATTTTAAATGCGCTGCCATGTGTTATATCCCGTATCGAGCCAGTGGCTAACCCGCTTAGCTCTTTGAACGACCCTGAAAATAACGCTGACACAAAACGCACACCTACAAAACTCACACCTACAAAGCTCACACCTACAAAGCTACCGCCTGAAAAGCTACCGACGGCAAGCAGTGCGAAGGTGTTGTTAAAACTTGATGTACTAAACAGTAATCAAACCCTGTATGCCAGCATTAGCTGTATTTCTCTAACGCGCCTTAAACTTGCGGTGGGTATGCAGGTTATTGCACGATTTAAATTGCCTTAAATTTATATGGCTTTTGAATAGCTACAGAGTGTTTCACTTGTATTTAAGTAAGCGTCGAAACGTGCACAAATTGCACGAATGTATATGCGCGCTGAATTTGGCACTCGAATATATCTTGGGGTTACTTCTACAAGCCCATCTTGTTTCAGCTCCCCAAGGTTATGTAGCGCTGAAGCAAAGTATTCATCGAATATGATGTGATGCTTGTCAGCTATGGCCTGTTTATCTACCGCTAAATTACACATTAAGCTGGAAATTATGTCTCTGCGAATGAGATCATCTATCGTCAGCGAAAGTCCAACCTTGGAACAAGGCGAATTATTGTCTAACCGACCGTAATATTCTTTTAGATCCTTAGCATTCTGCGCATACGCATTACCTACTGTGCTAATGGCTGATACGCCGAACCCTATAAGGTCGGCGTCACCGCGCAAAGTGTACCCTTGAAAGTTACGGTGAAGCTCGCCTTTATTCTTCGCAATGGCTAAGGAATCTTTGCTTAAAGAAAAATGATCAAGACCAATCATTTCATAACCTATGTTTGTAAAGCTGTTAACGGCAAGCTTGTAAAGCGCTGCTTTTTCTTCACTGCTTGGTAGTATTTCTTCAGCAAATTTACGCTGTGCTGCAAACCTCTCGGGAAGGTGTGCATAGCTAAAAAGCGAAATACGATCTGGCATCATGGCTTTCGTGGCAGCGATGGTTGATGAGAATGTTTCAATTGACTGATTCGGCAAACCATAAATTAGATCTAAGTTGACTGAGTCGAAACCTAGCGACCGAGCCTCGAATACTAAATCTGCGATGTGAGACGTGCTCTGTACGCGATTTATGGTTTTCTGAACGTTGTAATCGGTATCTTGTAAACCAAAGCTAATGCGCGTGTAGCCGAGACATTTTAAGTTTTGAAGATAGCGTTTATCGATATTTCTGGGATCTAACTCAATTGACAGTTCAGCACCTGTTTCAAAGGTAAAGTGTTTCTTCAGCAGGTACATTAGATAAGTATGCTGAGTCTCGCTCAAAAAGCTGGGTGAACCGCCACCTAAGTGCAGAGAAACTACACGCCTGCCGTCTGTCAAATAACGCTTAGACAGGATTTCTTTTTCTATGTAATCTAAATATTCGTCCGCTTTTTCATTGTGACGGGTCACCAATTTATTACAGCCACAGTAGTAGCAAAGCGTTTTACAAAACGGAATGTGAACGTAAAGACTGACTACCGGAGCCTTAGAAACGGCAAGTGCTCTTGGGAGAATATCTTCTTGAAGTGGCTCAAACGCAAGTGCAGTGGGGTAAGAAGTATAGCGGGGCGCATTCAGCGCATATTTAGTAATGGTTGATACGGGGCGTTGCTTTACGGCTATTGTTGTCATCTTGGCTCTGCACTTACTCTAAGATATCTAGGCGCGAATTCAATTCGATGGTTAAAGCTTAATGGATTGCTTAGGAGGCTGATTTGATCTACTTCAAGGTTTTGGCATTAAACCTTGCCATTGTCGTACTTTTTCCAATCATTTTGCTTCAAGCATTGTGGGTGAGGAAAAAGACAGCTGTATTGCCAGAGCCCAACGGCGAGCGGGTATTTGCCTCAGCCGATAGTGATTTGCTACTAACTAATAACGTTTTGGTTGTAGGCGATTCTGCTGCCGCTGGCGTGGGTGCAACAACGCAGATGGGGGCACTCACAGGTCTGCTGTATTCAAAGCTTGTTAAGCACGGGCCAACGCGAGTGACGTTGCAGGCTAAAACTGGTTTTAAGAGTGAAGATGTGCTTAATCTTTTGCATGAAATGCCTGCCGAGCATTTTTCGTCGGCGCTCGTCTCTATTGGTGTTAATGACGTGACCAAATTTGTACCGATGAGACGTTGGCGACAAAACATCGATGCTATTAGTACACTTCTGTCAGATAAATTTGGGTGCGAAACAATATTGTTTACTGCATTACCGCCAATTCATTGCTTTCCAGCGCTTCCGCAACCTTTGCGTGCACTATTAGGTTACCGCGCGTGGCTATTAAACCAAGCTTTGGTTGATAGCGTAACAGCCCATGCTAACGCAGACCTATTGTATGTTAGTGCACTTAGTGTGAGCGGGACTAAAACAGATATCCAGCAAAGTGGTTTGATGGCAGAAGATGGCTTTCATCCCTCCACAAAAGGCTATGAAATGTGGGCACATTCAGCCCTTGAAAAACTGTCCACGCTTTACAGCACCACGATGGGCACGGCAAAAAAAGTCAAAGCAGAAACTGATGTAACTGCGACAAAATAATCGCTGTTGGGGGTTGAAGTTTCTTTTAGTAACCTTATCTAAGCCCTTATATATTCATGAATTCAACAAAGCGAGGCCTATCATGGCAGCAAATGAGCAAAGTGTACAAGGTGCGAGCGATATGCAGAGAGTCACAGTTAATATGGTATCTGACGTGGTGTGCCCGTGGTGTATTGTTGGGTACCAGCGTTTGCAAGAAGCCATTAAAACCCTTGATAACATTGAAGTGGATATTAAGTTTCACCCGTTCGAGTTAAACCCCAATATGCCAGAAGACGGGCAAAATCTTCGCGAGCACATAATGGAAAAATACGGCATTAGTGAGCAGCAAAGCGTGGAGAACCGAGCACGACTTGTACAAGCGGGTAAAGAGTTGGGTTTTGCATTTAATTTCACTGACGACTCTCGCATGCAGAACACGTTTAAGGCTCACCAACTTATTCACTTTGCAGCACAAAACGGCCTTGAAGAAGGAATGAAGCTTAGCTTGTTTAACGCTTACTTCACTGATGGTAAAGACGTGAACGATCTTGGTGTGCTAGTAGAATTGGCCGAGTCTGTGGGCCTCGACAAAACCGAAGCTGAAGCAGTAATTAAAACTGAAAAATACGCGCAAGTAGTTCGCGAGGAAGAAACCCTTTGGATGCAGCGCGGTATCCAAAGTGTACCTACTTTTGTGATCGGCAATCAGGGTGTGGCTGGTGCGCAAGAGCCTGCAACATTGGCTGCATTTATTGCCCAAGCAGCATCACAGCAATAAGCAGGTTGAACGGGTGTAGAGGTAGTTATGAGTAATCACGTTAACCATTTGTTGGCCCAGTGGCTTCCACTTAAAAACAAGCACAAATGGGTGCTAGGTTTCATTTTTAAAACCGAAGGCTCATGCTATCGCAAAGCCGGCGCTATGATGTTGTTTAGTGATGCAGGGCATCAGCTAGGTATATTAAGCGGCGGCTGCCTAGAAAGTGACATCGTTAAGAAAGCGCAGCGTGTAATGACAGACGGCGTTAGTCGTACCGCGGTTTACGACGATGAAGATGAAGAAGACATCGCGTTTAAACTAGGTGTAGGATGCGGCGGTGTGGTGCATCTAGCACTTGTACCTGTTAACGAGAGTAATCAGTATTTATCGTTGGATGTGGTTAGCAAAAGCTTATCAAACGGAAAAGCGTGTGAGTGGCACTGCGCCGTAGACGGTACTTTTGGTGATTGCACGGAAATGGAAGACCATTCTGCTAAACCTAGAAAAGCTGTGCTAGACACCGTTGATGGCAAGCGCACGTTGTTAGTTTTGATGCTGCCGCCTATCCACTTACTTGTTGTTGGAGGTGGGTACGACGCTACCTTTATGACCAAGCTTGCTAGTTTGCAGGGTTATTTAGTCAGTCTTTGGGATCCAAGGCCTGCACAAGCAAGACTTGAACACTTTCCCGAGGTAAATTACTTGATTGAAGATCCGTCTGCCGAAGGCTTACGTCTTCACATGGGCGAACACAACATTCAAGCGGCAGTGCTTATGTCCCATCATCGGGAAATTGATGCAAAGGCGCTGCAGGTGCTAAGCAAGCAGTCGTTAACCTATACGGCGATGCTTGGTCCGCTGCACCGTAAGCAGGAAATTATGGATTTAGCTGGGCTTGGAGATACCAACTTTACTCAGTATTTCGCAAGCCCCGCTGGCTTCGACATTGGTGGTGAGCTACCAGAGCATATAGCGCTGTCTGTTATTGCCCAGTGCCATGCGGTGTTTCATACCAAACCTACACATTTAAAGCGTTAGAAAGACTTTCTGAAGGTAACGCCAAAGCTTCTAGGTGCACCTGGGTAGGCCATGATCTTTCCGGTTTGTACGGGTACATCAAAGCCACTTCGTGCAACGTACTCTTCATCGAAAACGTTGCGCGACCACGCAATAATTTCGCTATCCCATTGTGGGATAGTGAAACTTACGCGAACGTTAAATAATGAAAAGTCGTCAGCGTACTTGTACGGGTCATTCGCATCATCAAGGAATACGTCTCCCGTGTATTGGTAATCAATACTGGCGGATGCAGGGTAATTCCCAACTTCGAAATAGTGATTCAGCATAAGAGATAGTGAGTTCTGCGGCTCGAAGCCTACGCGGTCTCCGTCTCTTGAACAGAACGGGTCGTTAGGCTCCACACGGCCCGGATCGTCAATGCCCGTGTGCCACGTGTACGCAACCCAACACGTACCGCGTGTAAACTCATCAAAGTTTGCCAATGTGCGCGATGCAACAGCGTGTAATTCGGTATTTTCAGTCATTAGCCAAGTTGCTTCAAGTTCTACACCTTTGACTATGATATCGCCCGCATTTTGCAGGTTGAACCCCGTTCCGGTAAAGGTCGTCGCCTGAAAGTCGCTAATTTGTGTATAGTGCGCCGCAGCATTTACGCGCACGCCGTATTCTTCAAAATCGTGTTTTATACCTATTTCAGCACTTCGCGATTTTTCAGCATCAAAAAGCGGGCTAAGCGAAGGTAAGATTCTGTCGGTATTCGTACCGCCAGCTTTGTAACCAGTCGCAAAACTAGCGTACGTTAGCGTGTTGTCATTAGGGTGATAAGCCAGTTTTACCGTGCCGGTTAACTGTGAATCATCAAGCTCTTCGTTTAAGTCAGGGCGCGGCATAACCGCTGCAGATCCCAAGAAAAAATATCCCCAGCCCGCTTGTTGAAATGGTGCGATAGCGTTGAGGGACTGTGCTGTAGGAGCTTGTCCCGCCGCTAACGCAGCAGCGATGTTTTGTAACCCAACTATAGCTCGACCTACATTAGGCCATTGCGCTGGGTCTTGAGTTAGTCCGTCAATACCAAGCCCTTGCTCATCGTAGGCTCCGACAATCGACTTTTCTTCGCGGGTATAGCGTATGCCCGTTGTTAATGTGAAATCACTGTTTAACAGCCAATCCAGCTGAGAAAATAAAGCAATGCTGTCCTGCTCTTGATTGGCGCTGTGTTCGAAAGCAGTACCGGATGGCGCGGGTGCTGCAGCAGGCGCAATAAAGCCTGATGTAACTGCAGATAGCTCGTTGATGGCGTTAGCCAAAGGCAGCAGATCGGGCGCAGCGGCATTAAAGAACGCACTAAAATCATCTTGCGTGGTAGTATCAAAGGTTAGATCTAAGTTTTGGCTGTAATAGTAAACACCTATTAACCCACGCACATCTTCACTGGTGTAATGTAATCTAATTTCTTGAGAAAACGATTGCTGCTTGGCGTCGTTAGTGGCAGTAAGAAGGTCCGCATCAGAAAAGTCGGTATCTACCGTATCTAAGCTATCAAACGCGCGGTACGCGCTTATGCTCACAAAATCCCATGCTTTGTTTAAAGCCACATCTACTTGAACTGATAGTCCTTTGTCTTCCATTTTTGAAAGGGGAGTTTGCGACAGCGAGGTTTTATAGTCATAAAAGTTATCGCGCCCGTAAATAGTTGCATTAAACGGCGGTTGTAGCAGCAGCGCATCAGTGCCGAATTTACCCGCTATGTCATTTGCCTGAATGTTGTTTTGAAAAGTTAGTGCGCCGCAGCACCGTTCATCTAGCTTGCCGTAATCAGCGATAAGCCGTACGCTAATGTCAGCTGTTGGAGTGTAAAGCAGCTGTGCTTTTATCGCAGAACGGTTACGGTTATTTAGGGTTTGTCCGCTGCGCTCGTCGGTAATGAAACCGTCACTGTGAGAACTAAAGCCAGATACTCGCATGGCGAGTACATCGTCGATAAGCGAAAACGACGAGCCAGCGCTTAAACGAACCAAGTTATCATTGCCGATGATGGCTTCGGCAAAGCCGTCGCGCTCGTCGTGTGAAGGTGCGACCGTAGTTAACGTCATTGCGCCAGCGGCGGTATTCTTTCCGAATAGTGTGCCCTGTGGCCCACGCAACACTTCAATAGATTCAATATCGACTAAGTCGTTAATTAACGCGTTTTGTCGTGCACGGTACACACCATCTACGTATAAACCCACCGAAGACTCGAAGCCGAAGTTTTGTGAAGACGTGCCAATGCCGCGTATTGAAAACCCTGAATTTGTTACGCTTTGATTTTGAAACGCGCCAAAAGCAGGTACGTAGTTTTGCAGGTCAAACACATCTCGGCTAACTGTTTCAACTAGGTCTTGACCTGAAAGCGCAGTGACCGCAACGGGCACATCTTGCAAGTTTTGACTGGTCTTTTGCGCCTGTACAACAATGTGTTCCAGCGCCTTTTTGTTATGCTGAGTAAATAGAGCATTCTCATCGGCGTGAGCGTGGGGAGCCAAAGCAAGTGTCGACGAGATAATAGAGGCAATAAACGGCGAACTACACAGGCAACGCGTAATGGCGTTTTGTGGTGTAGATATGCTTAAGCTATTACAAGACAAAGCGTGTGTAAGTGACTTCATTTTGGTTCTTATTATTTTTCAAAAGCGGGGGGCTTTAAACAAAATTAATCACGACAAGGTCGCGTCCAAATGCGTACAGTCCTTTACATTTTAAATACGCCAACTTCCCTATGACGTCGTATAGTGCTTTTTCACTATACAATCTAATGAACATATATTGCACGCATTTGAAGCTATCATGTCAAATTTTGTTCGCAACGTGTAAAAAGCGAACAGATATTTGGCAGTGAATAGTTTCACATGATGCATACTCATTCAAAATATCAATTAAACTTATATCGCTGTTTTCCTTAGTATGTTGGTTGAAAGTTAACATATTAATAACATCAGGCAGCGGTATGACAGACATCTATTTAGTGCGACATGGTCAAGCGTCTTTTGGCAAAGCGAACTATGACAAACTTAGTGAACTGGGTGGGCAACAGGCCATTTGGCTTGGTGACTATTTCAAGCATCGCAATGTTGAATTTGATGCAGTTTTCTCTGGCGACATGGTAAGGCATCACGAAACCAAAGACGGTATTGCCTCGGGTATTGCTACTGAAGACTATACGCTACCTGAAGTTACGGTGAATAGCGCCCTGAATGAATTCAATTTTCAGGCAGTGGCTACCGCCTATTTAACACGCTACCCAGAAGCAAAAGTACCTGAAGGTGCTTCGCCTTCTGAATATTACCGATTGCTAAAAAAAGCAATGCTTGCCTGGTCGCAAGACGAGTTGGCGCATGAATTCCTTGATGAAACATGGGGTCAGTTCGAAGACAGAGTTCACAGTATGCTCACGCACCTTCAAAGTATAGATGCGAAGCGTGTTCTCGTTGTGAGTTCTGGCGGTGCAATTGCCATGATGCTTAAACACATTCTTGGCTACGATGCGGCCACCGTTGTAAATATGAATTTGCAGATCCGAAATGCCAGTTTTTCTCAATGCTTTGCCAATGCGCGAGGCGTTCACCTTAATAACTTCAACAGCGTACCTCACCTGGATGTGATTGACAGGTTACACGCCATTACCTACAGCTAAATGGGGCAGTTATGAACTTTGAATATAATGAAAAGACCCAAGCACTTTTAGAAAAACTAAAAGCGTTTATGAAAGAAGAAGTGTATCCAATTGAAAAGGAATACATTAACGCCGTAGAAAATGGCTCTGCCAACAATGGCGAAGGTCGTTGGAAAACGCCTGAAATGATGCATACATTGAAAAAGCGTGCAAAAGAAGCGGGTCTTTGGAATCTATTTTTACCTGAAGAATATAAGCCATATGGCGCGGGATTGACTAACGCAGAGTATGCACCACTTTGTGAAGAAATGGGCAGAGTTTTGTTTAGCTCTGAAATTTTCAACTGTAGTGCGCCAGATACCGGCAATATGGAAGTGCTGGCTAAATACGGTAACGAAAGTCAGAAAAAACAGTGGTTGGAGCCGCTTCTAAATGGAGAGATACGCTCAGCCTTTGCTATGACAGAGCCTGCAGTGGCATCGAGTGACGCGACAAATATCGAAACTTCCATTAAGCGCGATGGCGATGAATACGTTATCAACGGCCGTAAGTGGTACACCAGCGGTGCTATGAATGAAAACTGTAAAATTATGGTGGTAATGGGCAAAACTGATTTCGATGCACCTCGTCATCAGCAGCAGTCTCAAATCTTAGTTCCTATGGACACCAAGGGTGTAACTATTGTTCGCCCAATGGCTGCAATGGGCTATTACGACGAGCCTATTGGTCATGCTGAAGTCTTGTTTGAAGATGTACGTGTACCGGCAGAAAACTTACTACTTGGTGAAGGGCGTGGTTTTGAAATTGCACAAGGGCGCTTAGGGCCGGGCCGTATTCACCATTGTATGCGCCTTATTGGCTGTGCACAGCGCGCGCTCGATATGGCCTGTGAACGAGTTGAAAGCCGAGTGGCGTTTGGCAAACCGTTGTCGAAACAGCAATCGGTTAGAGAAAGCATTGCGCAGATGCACTGTGATATTGAACAGGCGCGCCTGCTTACGTTAAAAGCTGCAGATAAGATGGATCGCTATGGCAACAAAGTATCGCGCGACCTTATCGCTGCTATCAAGATAGTTGCACCTACTATGGCTTGTAACGTTATCGACCAAGCCATTCAGATGCACGGCGCTGCAGGTACAAGCCAAGATTTCGTATTATCTGCCATGTACGCTTATGCGCGTACCATCAAACTGGCAGATGGCCCTGATCAGGTTCACATGATGCAGTTAGGCCGTAATCTTATTGCAGAAAAAGCAGTTGCTGAATAGGTCATTGTTGTAAATAAACAATACAGAAAAATTACGGGTAAGGAGTGAACGTGTCTAAAGACAATGCGAAAGCCCCACATGTTATCGATTTGGCAGTGCTGAATTCGTATTTATCTTCAGTGTGCCCGAGTATTGGGCACGTCGAAAGCGCTGATAAATTTGCAGGTGGGCAATCGAACCCGACGTTTAAGCTTACCACGGATAACGGCGTCTACGTGTTACGCCGTCAACCTCCGGGTAAGTTACTGAAGTCGGCCCATGCGGTTGACCGAGAATTTCGCGTTATCAACGCGTTGCAGGGCTCAGAAGTGCCTGTGCCCAAAGCGTACCATTTATGTGAAGATGCCAGCATAATCGGTAGCATGTTTTACATTATGGCCTATGTTGAAGGTGACATTTTTTGGAATAGTGCACTGCCTGAAATAGCGTCTTCTGCTACTCGCGGTGCCATGTATGATGAAATGAACCGGGTGCTTGCAGCGCTTCACAGTGTAGATATTGAAAGCGCAGGCTTACGCGATTATGGAAAGCCTGGCAGCTACTTTGAACGTCAGCTAAGCAGGTGGACAAAGCAGTATAGAGCGTCAGAACTTGAGCATGTTGAAGAAATTGAAAGTCTTATTCAGTATCTTGAGGCCAACCTGCCAAAAGATGATGGTCAAGTCTCGTTGGTCCATGGCGATTTTCGTTTAGACAATATGATGTTTGATATGTCTGACCCTAAAAACCCAAGAGTAGTCGCGGTGCTTGATTGGGAATTATCAACGTTGGGGCATCCGTATGCCGATTTGGCTTACCAATGTATGCAGTTGCGCCTTCCCTCTGACATTGCGCACGCAGCTGGGTTAGGTGGTTTAGACAGAGAGCAGTTAGGCATTCCAAGTGAACAAGAATATATCAATGCGTATTGCGAGCGAAGAGGTATTGATGGCATTAGCAATTGGACGTTTTACCTCGCATTTAGTTTTTTCCGTTTAGCCGCTATTTTACAAGGCGTGGTAAAACGCGCACACGATGGCAATGCGTCAAGCGAGAAGGCTATGCAATTAGGCGCAATGGTGCGACCTCTGGCGCAAATTGCGAACCAAACCATTCACCAAAGCGAATAAACGCCAAATAACGTATTTAATGACAGGTCATGCTATCAATAGCGTGCACGTCGAACAAAGCAACTGGAGACAGTATGAAAGCAATTGTATGCGAATCTTTTGGGCCACTTGAAGAACTTCAATTTAAAGACGTTGCAGACCCGCAAGTAAAAAAAGGGCATGTAGTCGTAAATGTTGAAGCCGCAGGGGTGAACTTTCCAGACGGACTATTGGTGCAAGGTCTGTATCAAATGCAGCCAGACTTCCCTTTTATTCCTGGCAATGAAGTGGCAGGCACCATATCTGAAGTAGGTGAGGGCGTAAGCCATTTAAAAGAAGGGCAACGAGTTATTGCGTTGTCTAACTTAGGTGGTTACGCAGAAAAAGCGCTGATCCCTGCCACTCATGTTATGCCATTACCTGATCCCATCCATGTTAATGAAGGGGCTGCTCTTGTAACTGCGCATGCGACAGCACATCACGCATTAAAGCAGCGCGCAAAACTGCAGCCAGGCGAAACACTGGTTGTAACCGGCGCAGCGGGTGGTACTGGCTTAGCAGCAGTGCAAATAGGCAAGATTATGGGCGCTAAAGTGATTGCAGTTTGCTCAACAGAAGAAAAGCTGGCGCTTGCTAAAGAGTATGGCGCAGACGTTTTAATTAACTACAAAGAAAAAGATCTCAAAGAAACGCTGAAAGAAGTCACAGGCGGCAAAGGTGTCGATGTAGTTTATGAATGCGTTGGCGGTGACACATTCCACGCTTGCAGCCGCAGTATGGCATGGGAAGGGCGTTTACTTGTGGTTGGCTTTGCTGGCGGTGAGATCCCGAAATTTCCGGTTAATTTAGCGCTGGTAAAAGGCTATTCGGTTATGGGCGTATTTTGGGGCTCGTTTACTCAGCACGATCCAAAAGGCTTCGCGGAAAACATGCAAGAGCTTTTAACTTGGTATGTGCAAGGTAAGGTTAAGGTGGTCGTAGATGAAGCATTACCTTTAGAGCAAGCAACGAAAGCCATGGCCAAGGTAATGAACCGGGAAGTGAAAGGCAAGATGGTGCTTGTGCCCTGATCCTAAAAGCCTGACACGTGGGTAACTTAACAATAAAGCCTGAGCCTTCTGAAGTGACCCCAGTAACTGTATAGTCCAACTACTGGGTGTCATTTCATTTTATGGTTCAGGCTTATTTCGAGAGTCATTGAGTAATGGTTATTCTGGTACCAGTTCTACGTTAAGTTCTCTGGTCAACACATGACATAAGTCTTTACCAATGCCTATGTTATCTACTTGATAGTCTTGATAACCCTGTTTTTGTACTGTGAGGGTGTAAAAACCAGGACGTTCTTCCAGCATTGCAATCAAATGGTCTTCTGCACAATCCGTTTCATCAACTATAACAGTTTCAGAATACGCTTCTTCTATTGCAGTAGCAGTAACTCCACATGCGCTTGGCATTTGCGTTGTTTGATCGGTTACTGAAAGCAAGAGGCCATCTTCTACCGTTGCTGTACAGGCCACATCACCTGCGGTAATAAGGTTGCTAATTGTTAGGGTATATTCGTCGTCAGCCGTCTGCTCGTTGATATCGACCTTAATTTCGGTTGGGTAGCCGCGTTCCGGGTCATATTTAACCGATAGTGATTCGGCACGACTTTCTTCTAATGAAATAAGCTGAAACAAGCTATCAATGCTTTCTGTATATGCATCATCTAGCGGTAGGGCAATATTGCCTTCAATAATAGTTTGAGAGGTGACCTGACTACCTTCTACCAGTACTAAGCGAGGAAGTATGGTTTCTTCGGTGCAAAAACATGAAATTTGATATTCAAACTGATAATTGTCGATATTCGCGCTTTCCCACTTTGCGCGGTTGGCGTTAAGGTCGTCGAGTACATCGTTTGAATCGCTACCACCGCAGCCTAACAATAGCGTAGTAGCAGAAATCGTCGCAGCGATACGTAAAATAGTAGTCATAACATTCCTTGTTTTTTATTTTTTATGATTAGCCACGATAGTAGAGCTCGCAGCAATTTTGTGACAATTGGAAATAAAAAAGCGGCTTTGCACTTCACGTAATACAAATCCGCTCTGCAGTTTATACTAATACAATTGTTGTTAAAGTAAACCGTGTTACTTGGGAACGTTTTGGGGCTGAGTCATTCCATAAGCCACATTCTTGCGCTTCTTCTCCGTACAAAGAGTTTATATAATGAGCTGTCGCGTTACCTAAAGTTCTAAGATAGCTTTGGTGGAGTAAGAATTAAAATGACCTAAAATGGGGTAGGTATAGCAGAACAGAGAAGCAACGCCCCGTGCACGGGGCGCTCTTTTAATGTATTAAAGAGACATACCGCCTACTATGATATTTTTTTACAGGAACGCTAGCACTGTAGATAGCGTAGCCTCGGGATTCTCTTCGTGAGGCACATGCCCCAAATTGTCAAAAACAACGAGTGTGCTATTGGGAATGTCGCGCTCAAACTGTTTACCGATTTCAAGCGGTATTAGCTTATCTTTGCCACCCCAAATTAATAAAGTAGGAACAGACAATGTGTTGAGTTCATAACGAAGCTTTCCGGGTTGAGTTTGAACGAAACGCTCTGAAATCGCCGCGCGATTACCCTCTCTAAGCGCTAACTCGTAGTATCTATTAACTAATTCGTCAGAGACTAATGATGGGTCTCCGTATACGTTTTCAATACTACTTCTTACAACGAATTTGGGTATGAAATCCTTCAAAAACATGCTTGCAAACTTGTTTTGAGATAGCTTAAACGCAATAGGTACAGATTCTGCTTTATACGGATAGCCAGAAGCGTCAACGAGCACTAATTTAGATACCCTGTTCGGATAACGTACCGCCGTTGCCCAACCAACATAGCCACCCAGTGAGTTACCCGCCACTATAGCGTGGGCGATCCCGAGATGATCGAGCAGTTTCACAAGGTAATCAGTGTACTTTTCTATTGTGTAATTGTTTTGAGGTTCCGGCCCGGTTAGACCAAAACCTGGTAGGTCAAAACGAATAACGCGACGCTTGCTTTTTAGGCCTGATACCCAGCCATCCCAAGTGTGAAGAGAGGCGCCCGTGCCGTGGACTAAAACTACAGGTGTTTTGTCGTTTTTTGGGCCTTCATCACGTATGTGTAACGTCAATCCATCAATATTTACGAATGATGACGCTGAAGACGCCCAGCGCGGTTTAAGTTTCTCCACGGGTATGTCTTGTGCCGAGTGAATGTTTACAAAAATAAGTAACGCAACAGCTATTACTAAAATCAAGCACACAGTAGCTTTCATCATGTTAATTACTTCTTAACAGAACCTATGGTCACTATAAAATATTATTTTTGCGAACGATATGGGGGAATTACGGATATTGTTTGGGCTCAACGCTGCTTTAACGCGCAACATTGTTTAAACTTTTTACCGCTACCGCAAATACAAGGTAGGTTTCTCCCGTATTTAATTTTGCCGCAGTCGTCGTGTAATACTCCATCGTGATAACGCCACTTACCGTCTTCAACACTAAAATTCGACGTTTCGTGAAGCTGATACATGCTTTTATTTTCAAAATAGTAAGCAGTGAATTCAACAGTGGCAGTATAGGGCTTGGAGATGGGCTTTAAATTTGGCTTAGAGATTGCCTCGGCGTTGGTTTGCGCTTCGACTTTAGCGTCAGCATGTACAGTACTGTCTATCGAACTATCTTCAGTACTACTGACCGAGTTACCTACCAAGCTATCTACGGAGTTATCTACGGAGCTATCTACGGAGTTATCTACGGAGCTAGCCGCTAGAGTGGGGTGTACTTTAAGTGCGAACCATGTCGCACCTTGTGCGCTTTGCGCCAAATCCTCTACAGAAAGACCCTGCTGCTTTTCTTTGGTGTAGGTTTCAAGAATATATTGATAATGCGCTGTAGCGTAGGCTGAAAACCGGGAGCGCATAAGTTGCTCTGCAGAACAAGGGTGTTTATCACCCTTAATAAAAGGCTCGCAGCATTCGTCAAAGGATTTTGATGAGCAACAGTAACAGCGCATAAGACAACTCGCAGTTTAAGACTAAAACAAAGCACTACAGTATAAGTATAAGTTGCGTGAGCCCCAACTTTTTTAAACGTAAATATTGCCGATATTCAAAGATTCCTTGGCGGTCCATGCCAAAGGGTACATGTCAGAGATTCCACGTCAAAGAGCTGTATGAAAATATACGTTAGCCTTTGATTACGCATCGCTATTCAGGCAAACGTAAGATGGGGCAAACGCAAGATGTAAGCATAAACAGGCTTTGTATTACCAAGGACCTAATGCTACGTTTTGTTCGTCATTAATGCTGTTAACACGTACATTCACCAGGCTGACAGAGTAAAGCTCACACAGCTTTCTGATCATTTCACTATCGGTTGGTTGAAGGTCTAAATCAATGTTTTCCACGTACAGTGTTTTACACTGGCCACCTGTAATCAGCTTACTGATCCATTCGGGCATTTTTTCCTTTTCAGGTTTTTGAATACGGATAGCGTGATCTACAGTTTTTGAAAACGACACCGTATTTGAAAGCAGATAATTCCAACCTTTGTCGTTATTTCCTTTTCCATCACCTTGTTTTTCGCTAGGAAACCCTTCTATCGGCAAAGGTAGTTGAACAACATTTGAAACCGAAGCGCGTAAAGCATTGAATCGTGAAACTGAAGATGTGTTCATAGTAAAACCCTTTATGCATTTGCCCTTAAGTTCATAAATCGAACTTCAGGAATATTGTTATCAATTGATACTGGTTACTTATACAGTGTGTATGTGTATACAGTATTCATAAAAGAGGGATTTGGCAAGTATTTAGTTGTACTTTTTTCACACAAATTGGTGCTTTGTCAGTAACTATATAAAAGATAATGGTTTTTTTGTGCTATCGAATTCTGAAGGAAGTATTCATACTCCGATTAAGGTAAGATGCGCGCGAATTTTATATAGAAAACTACTGTATATAGCTGGAGGAGCGTTGAGCGCATTAATACATTTAGGCTATTTGGGGATGTTCTTATCGGCATTTTTGGCTGCCACTATATTGCCTTTTAGTTCTGAAATTGTGCTTAGTGCTTTATACAGTAGTGGGTTGAACTGGGTGTTGTTGCTTGTTGTTGCTTCGTTAGGAAATGTACTCGGCTCGGTGGTTAATTATGCATTGGGCTTCAAGTTCGGAAAAGAAATAGCGACGCATAAGTTAAAAGTGAGCGAAGCAGCGTTTAACCGTGCAAGCTACACCTTTACAAAGTGGGGGAAGTGGAGCTTGTTTTTATGCTGGGTACCTATTATTGGCGACCCTATTACTTTAGTAGCAGGTGTACTTAGAAGCCCGTTTTGGTTTTTTATTCTCGCGGTAACTCTTAGCAAAACAGCGCGTTATGCTGCGCTGCTTTACGTGCTTGTTTAAAAGGTTTTCGACTTTAGTTTTCTCACGCCACTGCGTTTTTGTCTCTCGACTTCTTTTGACTTTTCTTCTGATACGTCACATACCACTGCTTCATTCTTGGGCTCATTAATATCAGTCCAACCATCCAATACCAGACTGGCTCTTGCCAAAACGTCTTCTGCGACCAGCTGAAATGAAGTAGTGCAAGGGGCAGGATCAGGTAAATGCTGTTGTGAAGCTTCTGCCACTTTTTTCCCATGTTGCGCTGGATACGCTTGAACGACGTAGCGGTGAGAGCAAAAAGAAGAAGTAACGCTGCCATGCCAACAATGATGTATGGCCTGCTTACTATCTCGCTAGCCACTAGTGCCATATCAAGCTGGGTTTCAAACACAATGTAAGTGAGCAGGTGTGCAAAGGCGTACACAAAGGTGTATACGCCAATCATACGTCTGAATTGCACCGGTTCTGGGCTTGGTAGCCATTTAGCAAGTGGGCTAAGAGTAAGCGTTAGTAATAGAAAGTGAATTGCCCAGGTTCCAGTCTCATTGATGAGCGTGTTTACAGGGTCTGGACCAAGCTGATCGGTTACCCCTGCAAAAAACAACCAGGCGATATAGCCCAATGCGAAAAGGTGAATAAGACCTTTTAGGCTGCGGCGCTGCCATACAGAGAGTCGAAATGGTTTTTTTCTTAACGGCATTAAATGAACAACTTAATAATAATGTTTAAAAACTCTAGTTAAGTGATATTGATATGAATGACTAGCTATTTACTCGTAGCCCTATAAAACGTACCAGCTAGTAATAACGGGATAAGTCCATATCTTTGTATAGCGGCGCGACTTCGCTGTAACCGTTGAACATTTGGGTGTCGATGCGATTTCTGGCGAGTAGCCCACCTGTGGTTATTCTACGCTCGCTGGCCTGGCTCCACCTTGGGTGCGACACGTTTGGATTCACATTGGCGTAAAAGCCATACTCGTTGGCGGCCAGACGATTCCATGTGGTAGGCGGCTTCTTGTCGGTAAGGCGAATTCTCACAATAGACTTAATGCTCTTGAAACCATACTTCCACGGTACAACAAGCCTAATAGGCGCGCCGTTTTGAGGTGGCAAGGTCTTCCCGTAAAGGCCAACCGACATGAGCGTTAAGGGGTGCATGGCTTCATCGAGACGCAAACCCTCTACGTAAGGGTAATCAATGCCACCACCGGTAAAGCGGCTTCGTTGACCGGGCATTTGCTCAGGGTCATATAAAGTTTCAAATGCCACATATTTGGCTGACATTAATGGATCGGCTTGTTTTAACAACGCCCCTAACTCGAACCCAATCCATGGCACCACCATCGACCACGCTTCAACACAGCGTAAACGGTAAATGCGCTCTTCAAGGGGAAACCGCTTTGTTAAGGCATCGTGATCAAGCTCAATGGGTTTATTAACCATCCCGTCAACTTTTAACGTCCATGGATTAGTTTGAAATTCAGTCGCATTTTTGGCTGGTGCATCTTTAGATGTGCCAAACTCATAAAAGTTGTTGTAGCTGGTTACTTTATCTTCAGGCGTTCGGGTTTCCGTTATTTGGAACTTAGGGGGCTGACTAAACTTCAGCGCCTTTCCCTTAAACGCTGCCTTCTCTTCCTCATCTTCCCAAAACCAACCGGCAGCACCTGCCGACTTCGCCAAAAGCGCAGACGCTCCCACAAAGCCCATAGATTTGAGCAATGAACGGCGACTTTTGTAAACGCCTTCATTGGTTACGTCGTTATCAGTTAGTTTTACTGAGGGCTTAAATAGTTTTGGCATTACGTCACCTAAATTATGATAAGACTATGAGAAATGGTCATCATTTCAACCGTTACAGTTAGCTACGTTGGTGTAACGAGTAAGTTCAACATAATAAAAAAGACCGAGAGAACGGTCTTTTCATTTCAACTAATTTAAAAAAACAAGACAATCTACATATGCAGACTATCTTGAATACCGCCTTGTTTAGGTGAAAAGATATTGCTGTATAGGCGAGATGCGAATTCGTCCGTCATACCTGATATATAATCTGCGAGCACGCGCATACCATTATTGTCTTCACAAGCTTTACGCCAGCGAACTTGGGTATTTTCGGGAAGTAAGCGGTCGGGATCTGATGCAAAGGCTTCAAAAAGCTCCATAACCACCAGCTGCCCTTTGTATTCAAGAAGCTGCACATCGGGGCGGCGTATTACTTTGTTAAACACAAAGCGTTTGAAAAGCTCCAAGGCTTGTGCATATTGTTCAGGCATTACGGCGTTGAACGCCAATAACGGGTGAGCGAAACCCTCAACGCCTTTTATTTCAATAGCTGTGATAAAGCTATTTACCAGCGCGCCTATGGCATTTTTTCTTTCGTGATGTGCAGCGCTAAATAGCTTATTGGTTAGCACTTCTATATTGTCTGACAGCCACGGTACATCTAACGCTTTTAGCGGGGTGGTTACGTCTTCGACAAAGTGATGCTTGTCGACCATATCCATTACAATTGCATCTTCTAAGTCGTGAATGCCATAGGCGATATCGTCAGACAGCTCCATAATTGAGCAGTCGAAGGATTTAAATTGCGTTTTGCTGTGACCGTTTTGTTTTGCCGCAAACCGCATAAACCTGTCTTTATCTTCATTGTTAAATGGCCCAAGTAGCCAGTCGAATAGGGGCTCATCGCAGCGAAACAGACCTTTTGGCGGGTGCCAGTCGTGGGCTTTAACCTGACGAAGTGAAACAGGGCGCTCGGGCGTAGGTTCTTTACTATGAAGGGCATCAATAAAGTTAGGATATTTAACCAAGCCTAACACGCTTCTTCTGCATAAATTCATGCCGTGTTCGGCGGTATAGGGCTCTAGCTGAGTGATGATCCTAAAGGTTTGTCCGTTTCCTTCAAACCCGCCGTATTGGTGCATCATGTAATTTAGGGCAATCTCACCACCGTGGCCGAAAGGTGGATGGCCAATATCGTGAGCCAAGCAGAGGGTTTCGATTAACGTAGGATCAAGCGCCAAAGTAGTGGCTATATCTGGAAATTTCACCCACAGCTGGGCTGTAATACCGGTGCCAATTTGGGCCGCTTCTAGAGAGTGGGTTAGTCGAGTGCGATAGAAGTCACTCAGCCCCACACCGAGCACTTGGGTTTTTGCCTGCAATCTGCGAAAGGCAGCGCTGTGAAGAACGCGTGCCTTATCACGTTGATACGGATTGCGATGGTCGCCGTCTCTTGTTTCGCTACGGGGTAAACGACGTTCGTGTAATGCTAATTCCCAATCGCTTTTTGCCAAAAAAACCTCGCTGCCATGCTGTGTATGCTACTTTTATTCGTCAGTATAGTGATTTAAGCGCTGTTAATCGCCTTGCTCACATATCGTCTTGCGTAATTTCATCAAGACTTAAAGAAAAGCTTGGTACGTAACGTGTTAAGAAGTAGTCCACCTCTTCAGAATGATATTCTTTAAGGGTTTTATCTAATCGTTTTTTTGCCAACTTAAACTCTTGGTTGCCAGCAGCTAATTCTTCAAGCGTTTTAAGGTAAGCGCAAAGTACGTCTGCTGCTTTCACAATAAAAGCTTCTTCTTCACTATGGTAGTGATGATCAATAAGCGCAGCGTAGTCTTCTCGAAATGCTTCTGGTGCCATTTCAATTAGCTTGTTCTCTGCAATTTTTTCGATCTTTTTATATTCTTCTTTAATCGCAGGGTTGAAGTATTTCACTGGGGTCGGGAGGTCTCCGGTGAGTACCTCCGACACGTCGTGAAATATTGCCATGGTAGCAATACGATCAGGGTTTAGTGTGCCGCCAAAAAACTTATTTTTTATTAAAGCAAGTGCGTGGGCAACCATGGCCACCTGCAAACTGTGCTCCTGCACATTTTCTGTGCGCACGTTGTGCATTAGCGGCCAGCGATTAATAAGCTTTAAGCGCGCTAGGTGCGCAAAAAAGTGACTTTTATCAGACACATTACGCCCCTTGCTTATACGTTCTAAAGAAGTTGCCAATACGATGAAGTGCAGGCACTAATACATCGCTGTGCGGTAAAAATACTAATCGAAAGTACGTGCCTTCAGTAAGGTTAAACGCGCGACCGTGTACCAGCAGGATTTTTTCAGAGCTTAATAAGTCCAGCACCATTTGTTCATCATTTTGAATGTTGAATTTCTTCTCATCCACTTTGGCGAAACAATACATGGCACCTTTAGGTTTAACGCACGAAATACCGTCAATGCCGTTTAGCATATCTGTAGTTACGTCACGCTGAATGCGAAGGCGCCCGTTTTCTTTCACCAAGTCGTCAATGCTTTGATAGCCGCCTAACGCAGTTTGAATAGCACTTTGACACGGTACGTTAGCGCACATCCGCATGGAAGACAGAATATTAAGCCCTTCAATATAGTCAGACGCTAATCGCTTATTGCCGCTTACTACAAGCCAACCTGAACGAAAGCCCGCCACACGGTAGTTTTTGCTCAAGCCGCCAAAGGTAACAAAAAACACATCGTCAGCCAGTGAAGCAATGCTGGTGTGCTTTGCTTCATCGTAAAGAATTTTATCGTAAATCTCGTCGCTAAATACAACAAGTCCGTGTTCGCGGGCAACTTCAACTACTTCTTGCAACAGGGCTTTGTCGTAAACTGCGCCGGTTGGGTTGTTAGGGTTGATAAGTACAATTGCGCGAGTTTTACTGGTGATTTTACTTTTTATGTCGTCAATATCTGGGAACCAGCCTGCTTGCTCATCGCAGCGATAATGAACGGGTGAGCCTGACGAAAGGCTAACTGCTGCCGTCCAAAGCGGGTAGTCAGGGCTTGGAATAAGCACTTCATCGCCATGATTAAGTAGCGCCTGCATTGCCATCATAATTAACTCAGATACGCCATTACCAATATAAACGTCGTCTACACGGATGTCTTTAATGTTGCGCTGCTGGTAATACTGCATCACGGCCACACGGGCAGCATAAATTCCTGTCGAGTCTGAATATCCTTGAGACGTAGGCAGGTTATGAATAACGTCTTTTACGATGTCGTCAGGGGCTTCAAATCCAAATGGGGCAGGGTTACCGATATTCAGCTTTAATATGCGGTGTCCTTCGTCTTCCATTTTGCGTGCTTGTGCAGCAATTGGGCCTCTAATGTCGTAACAAACGTTATCTAATTTATGTGAGCGAGATACAGTTTTCATGGTCTATCTGGTTGATTTACATACCCTGAGATTATCGCAATACAAAGCCATATGCGATGGCCTTTTTGCAGTATTTCCCCTTTAAGTACGACTTTTTTCACCAAGTGGCTATTTATTGACCATATAACGAGATGAACGATCCGCTTGTCACTTAAGTATAAAATTTATGTTAATAGCTTGTGAACTTTTCATTCAGCGCCTATCGTAATAGTAAGGCGTGTATAAAAAACGCGTTAGTAACAAACAGGCTAACAAGCAGAGGTGATAAGAATATGTCGCACCATTTCAAAGAAACACCAGAGAATGCAATCACGCAAAGTGGTATCGCACGCGTTATTCCCTGTAAAGAATTAGACGTTGGCGATCCAATAAAGTGGTTGTCATTGGCATTACGAGACGCTATGCGCGCTCCAGGACTCACATTGTTTTATGGCGTTCTTTTCGCGGTTATTCCGTGGTTCATTATGTACTTGGTTGAAATGACAGGTTGGCACTTAGTTATTTTACCCGCCATTGTTTGCTTTATGTTGATAGGGCCGTTTCTGGCTGCTGGTCTTTATGATGTAAGCTGGGAAATGGAGAAAGGCCATAAGCCCACATTGCGCCATTCGCTGCGCGCAATGCGCAGAAATGCGTTTAACGAATGGGGCTTTGCCATTTTGCTTATGGTGATGATGATATTTTGGCTGCGTGTGGCATCGCTAATCCATGCACTTTATCCACCTTATATAGAGAATGACTTGGAAAGCTTACTACCGTTTCTAGTGCTGGGCACAATTGTCGGTGCGGGTTTTACACTGGCAATGCTATTTATTACGGCGTTTACTCAACCTATTTTAATGGAGCGTAAGGTAGATCTTGCAACTGCAGTGCTTACCAGTGTTAATGCGGTGTGGTTGAATAAGGTACCCATGCTCATTTGGGGAGCGATTATTTTCACCACAGTAGCAATTGGCTATGTGACCGGTTTCGTGGGTTTCATCGTGCTCATGCCGATTGTCGGCTATGCATCGTGGCACGCTTATATTGATGCAATTGAGACTAAGCGCGAGCGTAAATATGAGTAATTCACTTCGTTTTGTGTAATTAAATTACGAAAAAAAGGTGTGTTTTAGCGCAATAAATACTCTCATTTGCCGTTTATTTTGTTAAAATTACAGTTTTAGAGCCCCGAAAGGGGCTTTTTTATACTTAAGTCTTATACTTCTTTCTTCCTATAAATATAGTGGCTAGATATATTAGTAATATGCAATTTATGTTATTCCAAGTAATTCAATGGGTTAGCATGGTAACAACAGTGTAACAACTTGATTTACTAAGCATTTACCCAGGTTACACAATCATTCAACAGAAAAAATTTTATTCTTGATGCATAAATAAAGGGCGTTGAGCAAATCGTTGATTAATTCAACTCTGCTCAACTTTACTTGAGAGTTTGCCACAAACTTGCAGAGCACCCTTAACCACTCATTGAGGATTTTAAAATGAAACTATCTAACCTACTCAAAGTTTTTGCAGCTACTGCGACTGTCGCTTTTAGCATCAATGCAAATGCAGCAGCAGAGTCAAAAGACATTCGCTTCGTTGGTGAAACCCAGTTTGCAGGGTTTTGTAAAGCGATAATCAACGATGATGTGAGAGTTCTTCGTTCTAGCCTTTCACGTAACGTGGGTCGTATTGGCGCTAGCCAACGTGAAGTATTGCGCATGGTAACGTCTGAAGAAGGCCTGACGTGTAACGGAAGTAGCCTTATTAAGTTTTCTGAAGAGCGTCATGCAGATGCGGTACACGAATACTTAACTTCGCGTAGCTAAGGCCTTGCTTGCGGTTACTATAAATCCAGAAAAAGCGGGCTAGCTTACACTCATCGTCAATCACGTTGACGTAGTAGTGAAAACTAGACCTGCTTTTTGTCGTTATTTTATTGTTTAGGTCGAGCCTTAGTTGGCGATTTTAATATACGTGGCCACACGCGCTCTACTGGTTTTAAACAAACGCTGCGTTTTAAACCTAAGCTTTAGCAATAACACATAGGCAAGAGGAACTAAGAACAAACTGGTTAGCGTTGAGAACACCAGCCCACCAATGATAGCTATCGCCATCGGTGAGTAGGGAGGACCGTCGCCGCCTATTCGAGTACTCCCCATCGCAAGTGGAATAAGCCCTAAAACCGTTGTAGCTACTGTCATCAGAATAGGCCTGATACGTGTCATACATCCTTCAATCACTGCGTCATACAGCGATAAACCGTCGTTGATTAGCTGATTGATTCTGTCTACCAATACAATGCCATTGTTAACCACAATGCCCATCAATATCAGCATACCAATCATGCCCATAATAGACATTGAGGTACCCGTCACCATAAATGCCCAAAAGACACCGGTAAACGAAAATAACAGCGAAGTGATCACAGACGTTGGAAGGATGAGCGACTCAAACAATGCAGCCATTACAACGTATATCATGCAAAGCGCTAACAGCATATTCATTTGCATGACGGCATTAGCTTCATCCTGGCGAGATAAGCTGCCGTCTAGCGTCCACTTATAGCCTGTAGGCAGCTCTATATTGGCTAATGCTTTCTCTATGCGTTCTCGAGCTTGCTCGGTGGTGGTTTCACCCTCTAGATTTGCACCAATAGCTAGCGCGGTTTGACGATAGTTGCGGTTAATTTGCGATAGCTGGGGCACCACAGAGAAATCGGCAATCATGTTCAGCGTTACCGATTGACCCTGCGTAAACCCAATATTGATGTTCTTAAGTTCGCTTAGCGAGGCTTGAATATCGCTGCCAAACTTAAGCTGTACTGCTACTTCCCCGGCGTCACCGTAGCGGAATGTACGTAAATTACTACCTCGTAGTGCTGTAGAGATAAGTTTAGCCACATCGTTCACCTGAATGCCGAAGCGGTTTGCTTTCTCTCTGTCTATGCGTATCTGAACTTCGTCGCGGGTAGAGCCAGTGTCGGCTTTTACATCCTCCAGCCCTTCTATAGCAGAAAGAATAGGAATGATCTGCCTTGAAATAGTGAGCAAGGTTTCTGAAGATTCACCCAACAGCGTTACTCTTACGCCACCACCGTTGCCGCTATCCCACTGGAAAGAGGGGCGAGCACGCACAAATGAAGGCATGTTTTCACGAATATCCTCCTTAATTTTACTCACACTTACGGGCAACTCGTCATTAAGCGTGATACCACTTACTGCATGACCGGCAGTAAAATAGGTATACACCTGCTTAATGTGAAAGCGTTCTTGGTTTTCATAAAGGTAAGCTTCCATTCTATCGACGGTTTTTTCCACTTCTTCAAGCGTAAAATTCTGCGTAACGTGATAGTTAAGCCAAATGCGCTCTTGGTTATTATTACCCTCATCATCTGAAGTAACTATCTGCATGGGCACAATGGTCGACGCCAGCAGCAATAAAGCAATAACGCAGGTTACGCCCTGGTGTTTCAACATCCAGTTAAGCGCACGGCCATAGCCTTTTATGTAGGACGGCGTTTTAGGCGTTTTTACAACTGGGATCTTTACCTTAGTTGTCAGTAAGGGAATAAGTGTTTTAGCAATGAAAAGCGACGCAAACAGAGATATACAGATAGCCACAGCAACGTGCTCTAGGAAAATAGTCACGTCTATTTTTACCCCAATAATATTAGGTAAAAACACTATTGCGGTGGTTGCAGTTCCTGCAATGACCGCAAGGCTGACTTTGTTTACACCAATCTGGGTGGCTCGCTTAATATCTCCCTCTTGTTGGCGTTCTTGAAATACGCTTTCGGTGATCACAACGGCGTTGTCTACCAGCATACCTACCGCTAGCATAAGGCCCATGAGTGATAAAATATTAAGGGTATAGCCCAATAAATACATCACACCTAAGGTAATACAAATTGAGAACGGCACTGAAAGTACTACGATTAAGGTGGTGGTAAGCTGGCGCAAAAATAAGTACAGCACAATAACTGAAAGCAACGCACCTAAAAGACCAGCGTTTAGTAAATCGCTCAGTGACGAAGTTACGCTTTTAGCGGTGTCGTCCATTACAAATAAACTAATGCCTGTAAACTCAGGGTCTTCCTTGGCTTTTTCGATAACCTTCATTACCGCGTCGGAAACTTCTACAAGATTGCTGCCCGATTCGCGAAATACGTTAAAACCCACCGCAAAGGTGCGATCTAAGTGACGTCCTTCGTTGCGTTGAGGAAGCTCGTAAGTCACGCTGGCAATGTCAGACAAGCGAACGCTGCGGGTAACCCACATATTTTTAAAGTCGTTTACATCGGTAAATTCGCCAGTTGGGTTAACCAGAATTTTTTCACCGTTATTGTACATGTAGCCCGCGGTTAGCGAGAAGTTGGCGTTTTGAAGCTGCTGTTCTAAACGAGTACCGTCTATTTGGTAGGCCGCCATTTTCTTAGGATCTAAGCGAATAGTAATTTGACGCTTCATGGTGCCGTATAGCTCAACTTTCGATACACCCGGAACACGCTCTAGCGGTCGCTTAAGGTTACGCTCAAGCAAGTCGTAAGCATTCGATAAGTCGCGGTCGCTCGATACGCGCAGCTGGAATATAGGCATATCGTTGGTGTTAAATTTATACACCATGATCCGCTCTATATCGTCAGGGAGTTCGTGGCGAATAGCATCAATCTTTTCCCGTGCCTCAATGCTTTTAGCTTTAAGGTTTTCATCCCAGTCGAACTCCACAATGACCTCAGCCATATTGTCGTACGAGCGGGCCCTTAAGCGCTTTATCCCCGACATGGTAGCAACGGCCTCTTCAACCGGGCGGGTTATCATGGTTTCAATCTCAACTGGCGTTGCATCCGGGTAGGGGATCTGCACTACCATTTCTGGAATATCAATCCCAGGGAACTTCTCTAAAGGTAATAAGCGGCCAGATACAATACCGAACAGCAACATAGACAAAAACAGCATTCCGATGGTAACGGGCTTGTCTAGCGCAAAGCGTGCCAGCGAGGCGCCTATACCTGCGATTTTTGAAAGGTGTGGCTGTGAAGCTATGTCTGTCTCGCGTTGACTCTGCTCACGTGTTTGGCGCATGTCAGTATTGGTTTCAGAACTGTTATTAGCGTTGTGAGAAGGTGTACTCATAGTACACCTCCTTTCGACATTGCTGCTTCGTCACCAAAGCCCGCATTAGTATTAACAGACGTTTTCTGCGCAACGTTTTTCTTCACGTCGAACAGGCTGTAAAGCACTGGCAATAAAATGAGGGTAAGCAAGCTTGCAAACAGAAGGCCGTAAATAACGGTGATGGCCATTGGCGTGCGAATTTCAGCACCTTCGCCAAGACCAAACGCCATAGGCAATAACCCCAACACCGTAGTGAGTGTAGTCATCACAATAGGGCGCAGGCGAGTCTTTGCAGCATCTAAAATAGCGGTGTCTTTATCTACTCCTTGACGGCGTAACTGATTTATACGGTCAACTAATACAATAGCGTTGTTCACTACAATACCGCACAGCATAATCAAACCTATAAATACCACCACGTTTAGTGGCGTATTGGTAAGCCACAATCCATACACAGAACCTGCGCCGGCTAGCGGCACTGCGAACAAAATAAGCAGAGGGTGCAGCAGCGACTCAAACTGAGACGCCATAACCAAATACACCATGAACACCGCAAGTGCCAGAGCAAACTGTAGCGAACGGAAGCTGCTTTGCATGTCTTCACTTTGTCCAGTTACTGTTGCACTTAAAGATAGAGGAAGTTGGGTTTCATCAATGACTTTATTAGCAACGGCAACTGCTTCATCAAGCTTACCCTTGGCTAAGTTTGCTGATACCAGCGCTACACGCTGCTGTCCAACGCGGGTGATTTCGCTAGGGCCTACGCTCATATACACGTCTGCAACGGCACTTAATGGAATAGGTTGTGCAGAGCCTGGGTTAACAACAATGGCACGCACGCTGGCGATGTCATCTCGCTGGTTTTCTTGGGTTCTTACCAGCACATCCACCTTTCTGTCTTCAACACTGTACTGTGTAGCGACACGGCCACCTACTTTGGCCGCAATAAGCTGAGAAACGGTTGATGCATCAAGCTCAAGGCGAGCAAGTTTGGCGTGATGGAAGGCTATTTTAAGCTCTGGGTTTCCGTCGCGAATGCTGGTCGTTACGTCTGCAAAATTATTAAAACTGGCTAGTTTGGTCGCAATAGCGTCGCCATACTGTTGTAGTTGATTAAGGTCGTAACCCGCAATTTCAATTTGAATAGGCGATGCAAAGCTAAATAGCTCAGGCTCTGAAAATGTTGCCTGAACCTGAGGTTTAAACGCTAAATGATCGCGAAGGGCACGCTTTACCGCGTCCATATCGGAAGCTGTCGCCGAAGGCTGCATGACAATGTTTAAGCGGCCCCAATGATCACCACCTTGATTAGGCGCGGCGCTTATAAGGCTACCCGTACCAGACATGGCATACGTGCGAAGCACCTTGGTTTCGCCGCCATCATTGTTATTTACTGCAACCGCAGCAAGCTCGCTGATAATAGCGTCGGTACGCGCTAGTGGCGAGCCCGCAGGGAGGGTCACTTCTACCGAAAACTCTCCTTGTGATAGGGTAGGGATAAGTTCCATACCTAGTTTTGGTACAAGCATTATCGCGCCAGCAGCAAGAATAAAGGCTGTAGCTAACACCGCCGCTTTGGCTTTAAGGCTTACGCGCAGCAGTTTTTCATAAGCATAAGCAAGAAGGTCAAACCCTTTATTAAATACCCAAATAAGTGGTTTAAAGGCAACGCTTAATAACTTGCTAACGATATGCCATGCGCCAATCACCAAAGTTACTAAGGCTGCAGGTAAAAAAACAAAGATAAGTCTGAATACCCAACGAACTGGCAGGGTAACGTAATACATAACTTTGCCCAATGTTGACGTAGGAGGGGTAGGCGCTGGTGTAGTGAACACCTCTTCGTGGTCTAGCTGTTGCTTTTTCTTCTTATGTGCCATCGCAGGGATAAGTGTGAGCGCAACAACAAGCGATGCAGCTAAAGCGAACGACACGGTTAACGCTTGATCTTTAAACAGCTGACCTGCAATACCTTCTACAAATATTAGCGGCACAAACACGGCCATAGTGGTTAGTGTCGAAGCCACAATTGCGCCAGAGACTTCTTTTGTTCCTTCACTTGCGGCGGAATCCTCTGCTTTAGTGTTTTCAGCTCTTGAGTTTTCATTAGCTGTAGCGTTGTCACTTCCAGCCGTTTTTAACTTTTTGTGACGGTCTATGTTTTCAAGCACAACAATGCTGTTGTCTACTAACAAGCCAACAGCAAGTGCGATTCCACCTAAGCTCATCATGTTTAAGCTGATGTCGTTGGCATACATCAAGTTGAAGGTAGCAATTACTGATACCGGAATAGAAACCGAGATAATAACGGTAGCCCAGAAGTCTTTAAGAAAAAGGTACAGCACTAACATAGCTAAAATACCGCCCATCACTGCCGCTGATTTCACGTTATCTATAGCTCGCTTAATGAACACGCTTTGGTCATAAATTTCGCTAAGCGTGTAGGTTGAAGGCAGGTTGTTGTTGACCTCATTTAACCGGCTAGCCACTTTTTGCGCTACGTTGACCGCATTAGCATCGCCTTCTTTATAAATGGCAATTTCAATACCTTCATTGCCGTTAAAGCGCGTTACCACATCACGATCTTTATAAGCACTCTCAACCGTTGCCACGTCTTTAAGTTGAATGTTTCTGCCTTCAAAACGCCCAATGAAAAGGTTTTCGATATCGCCCAGTGTTTCAAACTGATTCAGGGTTCTGACCAAAAACGCCTGGGCTGCGTTATCAATTCGACCGCCCGCCGCGTTGATGTTTTCAGCACTTACCCGGTCAACAATGCGGGTAATGGGAATAGACAGCTGACTGGCTTTCTGCTGGTCGATAAGAATGTGAATCTCGTTTTCTAAACCACCGCCAACGCGCACGGCTGCCACACCCTCTACTGACTCTAGCGCTCGTTTTACTTGCTGTTCGGCATATAAACGTAATCGCTTCATTTGCGCTACGCTTAAACTTGACGTATCGCTTTGTGCCGTCAGCCCCAGTTTAATTACCGGGTCTAAACTTGGGTTAAAACGAAGAAGTCTTGGCTTTTCTATATCAAGGGGAAGCTGCAATACATCAAGTTTTTCGCGTACTTCTAAACTCGCGAAATCCATGTCAGTACCCCACGCAAACGAAAGCACCACATCAGACTGTCCTGCTCGCGATGTTGACGTGACCTTACGTACACCTTTCACTACACCAATGGCTTCTTCAATGGGTTTTGAAACCAGTTGTTCGACTTCGCCTGGCGCTGCACCGTCGTAGTCGGTGCGAATAGTGAGAGTAGGGTAAGATAAGTCAGGCAGTAGGTTAACCGACAGTCTGCCTAACGACACCATACCAAAGAGCAATACCGCAAAAGTGAACATACTAACGGCAACAGGGCGCTTTACAGCAATATCTACAATACGCATTGTGTGAGTTCCTTGTTAGGCCGAATTAACTGTTTACTACTTCAACAGGCGCGCTGTCTTTCAAGTTTTGGTGGCCTGCGGTAACCACTTCTTCATTACCGTTTAAACCATTGGTAACTTCGATTACTTCGTTGTTTTCAAAGCCAGTAGAAATGTTCACTTTTTTAACTTTGCCGTTGTCGACAACGAATACACTATGATTATTATCGATGGTAACTAGCGCTCTACGAGGCAACAACGTGGCGTTAGCATGTGTTGCGTACTCAAGTGACACATCGGTAAACATGCCGGCTTTGAGTTTGTTGTCTTCGTTAGGTACTTTTAACGTTACTTTGAACGTGCCGGTGGTCGCGTCGATAACCGGGCTAATACGCTCTACGTTGGCTGTAATCGTTCTGTCGCCTAAAGCCGCCACGGTAAGCATTGCACCTTGTCCAATCACTACGTTGGGTAGCTCATTTTCAGGCAGGTACACAATGCCTTGAAGATTGCGCTGCTGAACGATATGAAACATTCTCTCCCGTTGGAACGATTCAGTCAGGTTACCTACCTTGGCATTCCTTTCTGCAATGTATCCATCAATTGGTGCCGTGATCGTTGCTTCTTTCAAATCAAGTTCAGCCAAGCGTACAGATGCTTTTGCTGATTCAAATTGCGAAGTGAGCTTGTCGTAAGTGTCATCGCTGATAAGCTTTTTAGAATAGACTTTGTTGACCTTTTCTAGTTCGCTTTCAATGCCGGCTAAATCAGCCTGTGCTTTTGATAAGTTCAGCTCGTAGCGGCGTTTATCAAGTTGTGCCAGTACCTGGCCTTTTTCAACATAATCACCTTCTTCTACGAAGATTTCTTCGATAATTCCAGATGCTCGCGCAACCACAAATGCTTCTTCACGAGCTTCTAAAATAGCGGTTGTATCGTAAGTAGACGTAATGTCGCCAGTAACAATGGTTTGGGTTTCAACGGGAATAGCAAAAACGGTTTCTTCAACTTCAGTGATGTTGGCTTGGTCGTTAACAGCATCGGCATCGGAACATGCTGTCATCGAGAGCGTAAGGGCAATAATACCGCTTCCAACAAGTAATTTGAGTGATGTTGGCGAAAACGGCAATAAAGAATGTGATGGTGAAAAAGAGGTGTTGCTGTGCGTTGTAGTTTCCATGGTCAATAACCCTAACGTAATTGTCGTTATATAATAATGACCATATACAGCAGCTAATATGCCAAAGATGTTAACTAATGTTAATTGTTAATTATTTCAATCATTTACGTGTTGAATAAACAGTTTCAAAGAAAAAGCCAACCTAAGTGGTTGGCCTTTTCTACTAATGCTTAGCGAGAATCGCTAAAAAGAGGCTGGTTCTACTATAGTTTATTAAACCAAAGTATAGCTTGTAGTGATCTCAACATTACCCGTTAGCATTAGCATCACGGAACAGTATTTTTCTGCAGAAAGCTGCACAGCACGAGCAAGGGCCTTTTCACTAATGCTTTCACCTGACACCGTGTAATGCGCGTGAATTTTAGTAAATACACGAGGCGGCTCTTCAGCGCGTTCAGCTTCTAATTCACAGTTACAGGCTTCAATGTTAAAGCGCCCTTTTTTAAGAATATCTACCACGTCAATACTTGAACATGCACCAACTGCCAACAGCACTGACTCCATTGGAGATACGGCTTTACCGCTGCCGTCCATCACCGTTTTGTAACCGCTGTCTGTAGTTCCTGTAAAAGTTAAATCTTGATCCCAAGAAACACGTGCTTTCATTGTTTGTCCTAATGTCATAAAAATAAAAAAGGAAGCTGCAAGACAGGCCAGTTTAGCGCTTCAATGCAGCTGTGACATGTGCATTTATTTGTTAAGGCGAACTGCATCTGGGCTAAGCGTGATTTTCTTTTGCTTATATAGCGCCCCTAACGCTTTTTTATACGCGGCTTTACTCACGTTAAAATGAGAGTAAATGGCTTCTGGCGCACTCTTATCTGTTAGCGTAGAAATCCCACCGTGGGCTTCTAAGTCATCCAAAATGGCTTGTTGAAGTGCATCACGGCCACCTTTGTCTACGCGCTGAAGGGCTACGTCCACTTTGCCGTCTTCACGAATTGTTTTAATTACCCCTTCAGTAGCTTGCCCGACTTTAAGCGGCTTAAAGGCATCGCTATGGAAAATAAGACCTAAGCTTTTTTCATTGATAACTACCTTAAAACCTAAATCAGTTTTGGCATAAACCAAGCATTGCACTGTGTCGCCCTCGTTGAGGTAGGCGCTACTTTCCTTAAGAAAATAGTGAAGCTTAGTCGCACCTAAAATACGCTGGGTTTTATCATCAAAAAAGGTGTGAACAACATAGTACATACCTGGATTAACAGGTTGGGCTTGGTAGTCGTTGGGCATTAAAAGGTCGTTGTCTAAACCCCAGTCGAAAAATGCGCCAAAGTTAGTGGCAGATACTGCTTTAAGTACTTTAGTTTCACCAACTTGAATCAAAGGTTTCTTCATGGTGGCATAAAGATCGCCGCGCTGATCTGTGGCTACAAATACGTCTACCTGCTGGCCTTCGGTAAGCGAAGTTTCTACTTCGTCAATCGCAAGGGTCACAGTTTGCAGCTCTTCAGCATCATCTATTTCTATTACGCTGTCGTTTTCATCGTTGTTTTCGACAAGTGGCGCTAAAGCGTAGCCAAAAGGGTATTGGGCTACCACGCGTAATGTATTAATTTTTCCAATATTTATCATCAGCACTGACTTTTTAAAAAGAACAGGTAACATGATACTGGAATGAACGTAAGAGCTAAACCATTATGAAGTTAAATTGCGATTTAGGTGAGAGTTTTGGCGCATGGTCTATGCCGATGGAATCGGCCATTATGGCAGAAATTGACCAGGCCAACATTGCGTGTGGATTTCATGCGGGTGACCCGTTAGTAATGAAGCAGGCTATTTTGTTGGCCAAACAACATGATGTGGCCATAGGTGCCCATCCAGCCTATCCAGACTTACAGGGATTTGGCCGCAGAAGTATGGCGATTGCCGCTCATGAACTTAGCGCTATGATTCAATATCAAGTAAGCGCGTTAGGTGGAATGGCAAAAATTTGCGGAGCTAAAGTGAGCTATGTGAAACCTCATGGTGCGCTTTACAATGACATGATGAAAGATACTGTAGTCATGCGCACAGTCATGCAAAGCATAGCGGAAATAAATATGCAGTCTTCAGATTCGCCCCTTGCGTTAATGGTGCAGGCTACGTCGCACAATGCAGCGCTTAAAGACGCTGCGCAAGAGTGGGGGCTGCCGTTGTATTTTGAAGCGTTTTCAGACAGGCGTTATACCGATGAAGGTTTGCTACAATCTCGCTTGATCGAAGGTGCCGTGTTAAGCGAAAGCGACGCACTAGTTCAAGCTAAACAACTTATATCGTCGGGTACGGTAACCACAGCCTCGGGAGCAACACTTGCAATAGAAGCGGATTCTCTGTGTGTACATGGTGATACAAAAGGGGCGGTGAGTATTGCAAAAAAAATCAGAACATTTCTATAAATTTGCCTCATTAAAAACACAATTCAAAAGAACAATATAAAAGGCTGTTAACCTTTGTTTTACCAGGTGTTAGATACCTGTTATCTAGCGCTCAATAGCAATAGTTATGGCCGTTAAGACAACAAGGACAGCAGATGCAAGCTTTCGGTCGCATTAAGCGAATAGTTACAGCAAGTGCAGACGCCATTATTTTGTATTTTGATGGCGCAAACCTGGATGACGCCAATAACGCTTGTCATCACATGCTGGCAGCGATAGATAGCAAAAAGGGAAGCAATTCGTGGGCTTGGCTGCGTGAATGTGTGCCGTCCTACGACAGTTTATTAATTGTTTTTGACATGACATTAATTGATAGCCACGGTGTGTACCGTGCCCTAAGCAACTTAAGCACTGAAGACATATACCAGCAGTCAGACTCTTCACACGCAAAAAGAAACGAAAGTAGCGCAGTGATTGATGTTCCCGTTTGGTACGGTGCACCTAATGCAAGTGATTTGAGTGTAGTGAGTAAAAAAACGTCACTGTCTATTGAAGAAGTTATCGAATTGCACACAAGCACGACTTATAAAGTATACGCAGTGGGGTTTTCTCCGGGCTTTGCCTATATGGGTGATATTCCAGAAGCGCTCAGCTGTGCGCGACTAGGCACACCGCGCAAACGAGTACCTAAAGGTGCGGTCGCAATCGCTGATAGGCAAACCGCTGTTTACCCCAGTGAATCACCCGGAGGCTGGAACCTATTGGGGCTCACGGCATTTGATATGCTCATTCACAGCGACGAACAAAGTGAATCGCGATTAAAAGCAGGGGATGTGGTTAAGTTTGTTTCGGTTACTGAACGGGAATACAAAGCAGGATTGCAGGTTAAACGATGAGAATTGAAGTACTCAACAAAGGACTGTTTAGCCTTATCATTGATAGCGGGCGGGTAAGGCGACAACGGGATGGGTTTTGTGAATCTGGGCCCATGGATAGTAACGCCTATGATTGGGCCAATTTTCTTGCATTCAATTTAGATGGCACGCCTTGCATTGAAGCGATTGGCGAAATGCAATTGCAGGTAAATGAAGATTGTATAATTGCTGTTACCGGAAGGGAGACCACACTCGATATAGATGGAACACAGAGCGCGCCTTATCAAAGCCAAAAGGTATCGGCAGGCGCCGTTGTCACATTCGGTAGCACACTACTTGGTAGTAAAGCTTACTTAGCAATAGGTGGAAACTGGCTAGTGCCCAAAGCAGTGGGCAGTGCTTGTACCGTTGTTCGTGAAAAGTTAGGCGGGTTAGACGGCAAGGGAAGCGTGTTAAGAGAAGGCGACACTATTGAGGTTTTAGCTAACACAAGAAACCAGGACAGCGCTAAAATGCGCACGCTTGCGCAGCAACATATCGATGACTATGGCTTCTTAGAATCTATCCGTGTTATTCCAGGGTATCAGTTTTCAAACTTTAGCACTGTTGCATTGCGTACTTTTGAAACGAGTAGCTATACGGTTTCTTCAGCTATCGATCGTATGGGGTTTAGGCTTACTGGTGAACCGGTAACAGCTGATATAGAAAACATGCGCTCTGAAGCAATTCACTTAGGCGCTATTCAAGTTCCCGGTGATGGGCAGCCTATTGTAATGATGCGCGATAGGCAAACACTGGGGGGTTATCCAAAACTTGGCTGCGTAAGCCCCTGCGATATAAGTCGCTTAGCCCAAGCCGTGCCAGGTGAAAAAGTAAATTTTGTTTTTCAAGATAAAGAAGAGGCAAGGGCCGACTGGCTACTAATGACAAGTAGACGACGCCGATTGCAAGGAGAAATATTGTGACAATTGCGTTTTTAAACGGTGAATATATGCCTCTTTCTGAGGCGAAAATTTCTCCGATGGACAGAGGCTTCCTTTTTGGTGATGGTATTTATGAAGTCATCCCAACGTACTCCGGCAACCCAGTAGGCTTCATAGGGCACACATCGCGTATGGCGCAAGGTCTTAAAGCCATTGAAATTGCTAACCCTTATACGGTAGAAGAATGGCAAATCATTTTGTCTAGCTTGGTTGAGAAAAATATCGCGTTTATTGAAAGTGAAAACATTGGTATATATTTCCATGTAAGTCGTGGTGCTGATACAAAGCGCTTTCATGCCTACCCAAAGAATATAGCGTCGACAGTGTTCGGATTTGCCTTCGAAATAGCACCTCCTCAGCCCACGGCAAAAGAGGATGCAAAACCTTTCAAGGTTGCGCTTGAGCAAGATAAAAGGTGGCAGCGTTGTCATATTAAATCAACATCCTTATTAGGCAACGTAATGCACTATCAAGCAGGCGTTGATGCAGGTGTTAACGAAACTATTTTGTATAACAGCGAAGGTATGATAACCGAGGCAAGCTCATGTAACGTATTTATAGTGAAAGATGGCTGCATTTCTACGCCCCCATTAAACCATGAACTTCTTCCAGGTATTACTCGCGCCATAGCAATTGAGGCATTTAAACATGCTGGCCTGGTGGTAACTGAAACCTGGTTTAGCAAAGCCGAGTTGCTAGAAGCAGATGAAGTATGGTTAACCTCTTCAAGCAAAGAAGTAGCGCCGGTAGTTGAAGTAGACGGAAAACCTATTGGTACAGGGGAAGTGGGTGACGTGTGGGAGAAAGCAATTAAGGCTTACCATGCATATAAGTTTACAGCATAACGAAAAAAGGCCCGCTTTAAGCGGGCCTTTTGCTAGGATAAAACTGTTACCTATTCAGGTAAGTTGTCGCAGTTACCATCTGTACACTCACCGTATAAGTATAGGCTGTGATGCGTTAGCTTCATCTTGTGTTGCTTTGCAATCATTTCTTGTCGTTCTTCGATGATTTCATCCTCAAACTCAATGACTTTGCCACATTTCAAGCAAACAAGGTGATCATGGTGATCTTTATGACTTATCTCAAAAACAGATTTGCCGCCCTCGAAATGATGACGATTAAGAATACCTGCATCATCAAATTGGTTTAAAACGCGATATACAGTAGCAAGACCAATTTCTTCACCCTGTTCGATAAGGATTTTATAGACGTCTTCAGCGCTGATATGTTGGTTTTCTGGCTCTTGCAGAATTTGTAAAATTTTAAGGCGAGGCAGAGTTACTTTAAGCCCTGCTTTTTTCAATTCTTTATTTTGATCCATTACAGCCTACTAAAAACGAGTGAAAAGGTGTTTGGTGGTTATTATAGGTAAGTTGAAACAATTTAAAAGGAAAACCGTGGAAACTTTGTTTCCTCGACGAAAATTTGTCCAAGAAGAAATTGACTAAAAACGTCGCGCACAAGTACAGACCTCATAGCATGTGGCCTGACCAGAATGTAAGTGTCAGATTTATCTAACAAATAAGCAAAATAATTAAAACTTTTGATGTATTGAATTAACATCCTGTTAAACTAAACTTAAAGAGTTGCTTTCTATTTTGTGGTTTTTGGCATGTTTTTAAGTGGAAGTACCCCATGCGGTTAACAATTATAAATAAAATTACGTTAGGCTTCGGCTTATTCGGCTGCTTGTTATTACTAACTAGTATTCTTTCTTATTTTGGTCTCAGTGGCATAAAAGATTCTGCGCAAAATGTGGTAGAACAGAAAATGCCGGTACAGACCAGCATGGTAAAGGTTAAAACAGAAATCTTATCTTTGTCGGTGATAACCGCTAACGGTTATCATGTAGAAAATAGAGATGAACTCGAAGGCAACAAGCAAACATTCAACTCGTTATCCTCTACCTTTTCCGGTGATCTTGCGCGACTAAAGTCGCTTATGCCCAATAACTCGATAGCTAAAAATGCCGTAGAAGTGAGCTTGGCATATGTCAGCGATAGTATTGAAATGTATTCGGCAATCGATGAAAGGATGAATGTAGAAAAAGCGCTTACGGCGCAACTTGAAAAAGTCCTGATGGCTGCTGATGAAGCGAGCGCGCTCATGCTCGACCTGTCTTATTTAGATGCTAATAATCCAAGCATAGAAACGCTTATCGGTGCAGGTACCGCCATCGACAACAAGCTGCTAACGATGAACGATTCCTTTATCGAACTCGCTGAATCTAATGACGCAGAGCAAAGTGCCAGCATTATTGAGGATCTTGAATACCAGCTAAGTAATCTGCAAGTAGACAAAGACTATGTGAATCGCTTGGCCACAGGTGTTGATGATGGTGGCACAATCGAGGCATTTAACGAGCAATACGATTTATTGATAGACGCGGTGAATGGCTCGAGCGGTTTAATCGCGCTGCAACGTCAAAAACTCTTAGAGGTTGAAAAAGCAGCGAAAGCGCAGAAACGAGCTAAGCTCGCTTTAGAAACTGCGCTTGCAGACATTAATACCCTGTTTGATACCGTTCAAGCACAATCACTGGAAGGGCAAAATGCTATTCTTGAATCTGTGCAAGAAAATTTGCTACGCAACATTATTGTTGCTGTACTGGGGCTTACCGCCGCTATTTTCCTTGCTGTTATTGTTACGCGGAGTATTTCAAAACCTCTTGGTAGAATTAATAAAGGGTTAAGCTTGTTAAGCCAAGGCGATCTCAGTACTAAATTACCTGAAGAAGGCAATGATGAATTCTCCGCGCTTTCAGCCAAAGTGAACAGTTTAACTGACAGCTTACGAGAATTAGTGGGGAATATTCTTGAACAAGAAAAACGTTTAATTGAGATTACAAAAGAAAGTGTTGAACTTGGAAATAAAAGTTTATCTGAGGTGGACAAGCAGCGAGAACAAGTAACCGTTACTTCTACTAACACTAAAAATGTTCAGGATAAGAGCCGCAGCAACCTGGCGCAAATTAATGAAGCGATGGATGCGTTACGCACAATTACTAAACAAAGCACCGGTATAGGTCAACTCGTTCAAAAAAGCAGTGAGCAAGTAAGTAATCAAGCCAAACAGGCAGAGTCGTCGGCGCAGGTTATCGGACGTTTAGATGATAACTCACGGAGTATTGGCAGCATTTTAGACGTGATAAAAACCATTGCCGAGCAGACAAATTTGTTAGCATTGAACGCTGCTATTGAAGCGGCAAGAGCCGGCGAACAGGGCAGGGGCTTTGCCGTTGTTGCAGACGAAGTTCGAACTTTGGCAAACCGTACACATGACTCTACTGAAGAAATTGAGCAGATGATTGGTAATTTACAAAAAGATGCAGCGCAAGCTGTGAAGGCGATTAATGCCGGTCGCGAGCAAGCCCAAGAAGGGGTAGTGATAACTCAGCAAGTATCTGAGCAAGTAAATAGCATTCGCGAAATTATTGAGCGTTTGAGCGATATTAATGAGCACATTGTTGAAGATACTGAACAACAAGATGTGTTGTTAGGAGATGTAGCGAAAAGCTTAAACCGAATAGTAGCACTGGCCGATTCAAGTGCGCAAAGCACAAGGCAGTCGAACGAATCAACTATGATGCTGGATGCGCAAACAGAGAGTTTACGAAGGGCGGTAGAGCGGTTTCAGCTATAGCAGGCGCTGAAAAACTATGCCAAAAAATTAAAAGAAGGCACTTTATGAAAAAAAACCGCTCCAGTAGAGCGGTTTTTTCAATATACAGTTACTTAACAGCTTTCACGTTAAAGATTAAGCAAACTCCAGCGTTTCTAAGCAAGCTCCGCCAAACAAAGCTCGTCGTGAATTTGCTTACACCAGGCTTTAACGCGAGAGTCTGTTAGCTCTGGCTGACGGTCTTCATCAATACCAAGACCAACAAAGTGATTATCGTCTGCCATGCCCTTAGATGCTTCGAAGTCATAGCCTTCAGTAGACCATTGACCCACAAGGATAGCGCCTTTGGCTTCAACAATGTCACGTACCATGCCCATCGCGTCTAGAAAGTACTCCGCATAGTCTTCCTGGTCGCCACAACCAAAAATAGCGACCAGCTTATCATTGAAGTCAATTTGCTCTAGTTCAGGGAAAAAATCATCCCAGTCGCATTGTGCTTCGCCGTAGTACCACGTAGGGATACCGAAAATAAGCAAATCAAACTCAGCGATGTCTTCTTTACTGCTCTTGGCAATATCTTTTACATCAATTAGCTGTTTACCCAATTCCTTCTGGATCATTTTCGCAACATGTTCGGTATTACCCGTGTCACTTCCGAAAAATAGGCCAACGCTTGCCATATCTAACCTCTATTAATCGTTACTAATTAAACGCCTGTGCTTAGCCAAAACCATTCAATAATGCCTTTCGCAAGAAACCCCAACGCGCCTAAACCCAGCACGCCATAGGTAACCACTCGTCCAATAAGTGGAACATCGTTCTTACGTAATACATCGTGTACAGCAAAACCCATCAACCCAAAAAGAATAGATAAGCCGCCATACAGCATAATGGACTCAATGAGTTCGTAATTTTCTGCAAGCATAGTGTTGTTACTTAAAAATTTCTGGCGCAACTATATCACAGTATATACGCCTGTAAGAGCCTAAAACGTTCAAAAATATGTAATAATAGTCATTCTCATCCTGATTAATGAGAAATGTTCAACTTTATGACGATTTGTTAAGCGTTCTCTCTACAATACCGTTAAATATCGCTGGTTTTTCTGCGTGTAACCAGTGACCCGTACCTTCAATAATATGCGCTTTCGCATTTGGAAAGTAGCGAGCTATCGAATCGCGATAGGCCGGTGTGATGTAGTTGGACTCGCTGCCCTTAATAAATAAGGTTACGCCATCGTACGTTTGATTTGTTTGTTCCCAATCAATAATGTGGGAGTAACTTTTCATTAGCCCACTCACATTGAAGCGCCACTTCCATGCTCCGCTTTCATCTTGATACAGGCTTTTTAGCAGAAACTGTCTAACGCCCATTTCTTTAACGTGGGCAGCCATTTGTTTTTCAGCGTCCTTTCTACTTTCAATTGTGTCCAAAGAAACAGAATTTAACCCATCAAATACCGCTTGGTGGCTGTGTTCATAACTCACTGGGGCAATATCAGCTACGATTAAATGTGTGATTTTTTCGCCGTGATTTAAGGCCAGCTTCATTGCAACCTTTCCTCCAAGGGAATGACCCAATACAGCGCTTTTTTCAATATTTAAAGATTGCATAATGTCGTAGATTGCATCTGCGGCAGCTGACATAGAAAAACTATCAGTCCATGGAGACTCACCGTGATCCGGTAGGTCTATACTTATAATATTAAAAGCTGATTCAAAATGCCGTTTAACAACGGCTAAATTATCCGCATTGCCGAAAAGCCCATGGATTAAAATTAACCATGGTGATGATGAATCTCGCTTTGAAAGTTTATAATTTAACTTCACGACTTATTTACCCATGAATAATTGTCTGCTAAACATTGCTTTAGTCTTAAAAACAAAATAAGGCCTGTAAAAACAGACCTTATTAGCAGGTTAAATAGTGATATTAATTAATAGCGTAATCGTTAAGTGATTTGCCGCTATCTAGTGCATCTTTGTAAACGCGTGGCATACGGCCAATGCCAGTCCACAAGTGCTCTTCGCCATTGTCATCAACAAGTTTGTATTTGACAGGACGCTTCTTACCTACGTTTTTATTTGTGCCGGTATCCAAAGCTTGTAAATCTTCTACATTTAGACCAGCTTCTTCCATTTGCTGTTTAATAGCAGCAAGTTTTTCTAACTTTTCTTTTTTTAGTTTTTCTTGTTCTAGTAATTTTTCTTTTCTTTTTTCTATTATACCGCTAAGTTTTTCCTGAACTTGTTCAAGTTCTTCTATGCTTAATTCCTTAACAGCACCTTGTAAACGTCTTCCATGGGTTAAAATATCTAAAAATTCGCTCATTAATTAACCTTAATACGTTGTACTAAATTTCTATAAGATAATAATTAAAAGTAGCACAAAAAAAAAGCGAGCTAAGCTCGCTTTTAAAAATTATCAGTTAAATAACCGAATAACGCACTAAATTACATATTTGGGTAATTCGGACCTCCAGCACCCTCTGGTACAACCCATTTAATATTCTGACTAGGATCTTTAATGTCACAAGTTTTACAGTGAACACAGTTTTGCGCATTAATTTGAAAGCGTTTTTCACCTTCTTCTTCAATAACCTCATAAACGCCAGCAGGGCAATAGCGTTGTGCGGGTTCTGCAAACTTCGGTAAATTAACCTGTAAAGGAATAGATGGGTCTTTTAATTTTAAATGACACGGCTGGTCTTCTTCATGATTTGTATTTGATAAAAACACGGACGATAGTTTATCAAAGCTCAGCACGCCATCAGGCTTCGGATATGAAATTTCAGTAGCATCTTTTGCTTCTTTAAGCTGCGCGTAATCTTTGTGTTCATCTTTCATAGTGAAAAACAAATTACCGTTAAAGAAATTTTGTTCTAGCGTATTGAAAGCTCCGCCCCAGAAATTACCTAGCTTGTGAATAGCAGGGCCGAAGTTACGAGAGCGGAACAACTCATCATATAACCACGAAGACTTAAATTTCTCAGTAAAACTCGTTAGCTCTTTAGTGGGAGCTTCTGCGTTTTCAGATAGGGCCTCAAATATACTTTCAGCCGCAAGCATGCCCGACTTCATTGCTGTGTGGTTACCCTTAATTTTGGCAAAATTTAGGGTGCCTGCTTCACAACCAACTAATAATCCACCAGGAAAGGTCATTTTAGGTAGAGAGTTAAACCCTCCTTTTGCGATAGCTCTTGCGCCATAAGATACACGTTTACCACCTTCAAGGTACTGCTTAAAAACAGGGTGGTGTTTTAAGCGTTGAAATTCGTCAAACGGGCTTAAATAAGGATTGTCGTAGTTAAGGTCGACAATTAGCCCTACAAATACCTGATTATCTTCGGCGTGATATAAATAGCTGCCGCCGGTAGCATCGTCAAGCGGCCAGCCTGCGCTATGAACCACTAAGCCTGGCTGGTGTTTCTCTGGATCTATATCCCAAATCTCTTTAAAGCCAATAGCGTAATGCTGTGGTGAGCTGTCGTTATCTAGATTGAAGTGTGAAATGAGCTCTTTACCTAAGTGTCCGCGACAGCCTTCAGCAAACACAGTGTATTTAGCACGTAGTTCCATGCCCGGCATGTAACCGTCTTTGGGTTCACCGTCTTCACCAACGCCCATGTCGCCAGTAAGCACGCCGCCAACACTACCGTCTTCGTTATAAATAACTTCAGAAGCTGCAAAGCCAGGGAACACTTCAACGCCTAGCTGCTCGGCCTGTTCTGCTAGCCAACGACTAACATTACCCATAGATACGATATAGTTACCGTCATTATGCATGGTTTTGGGCGTAATGCCGTTTGGTAGCTTCTTCGCTGACGTTTCATCATTGAGTAAATAAATGTGGTCTTCGGTTACCGGGGTGTTAAGTGGCGCACCTTTTTCTTTCCAATCGGGAAATAGTTCGTTAAGAGAACGAGGTTCAAATACCGCGCCTGAGAGAATATGTGCACCTACCTCGGAGCCCTTTTCGACCACACAAACCATAAGTTCTTGGTCTTTTTCATTCGCAAGCTGCATAAGCTTGCAAGCAGTTGATAATCCAGCTGGGCCGGCACCGACGATGACTACGTCAAACTCCATCGATTCTCGTTCCACGGGAGGCTCCTTATGTTTGTATTTTTATAGTGCACTATTGATGAAACAAATAATGCTTTGTGTCAAAAACATGTAAATTAATTGTCGTTTTGCAAGGTAATGCAGGTTGACGTTTACGTCAACAGTAAGTACATTGCAAAGCAGTTTACGTTAACGTTAACTGGCAGCGCATTATACCTGCTCGTAAACGTGGTGTTAACGTCGTTTTAAGGCTAGCCTTTAAAAAACGTACGTTCCACAGTTTCTTTTTTAACGTAGAAGCATTGTTAAAGTTTCAAAAAGCGTGGTGAAGTAATACGTTTTTAATTATTAATAGTTAATTATTAATGAAACGTAATAAGCACTGACGAACTCAACAATTGAGGTAAATATGAAAATACTCGTACCGGTCAAACGCGCGATCGACTACAACGTTAAGGTAAGAGTGAAGGCTGATGAATCAGGTGTAGATCTTACAAACGCGAAAATGGCCATTAACCCTTTTTGTGAAATTGCTGTTGAAGAAGCCGTTCGATTAAAAGAAAAAGGCGTGGCAACGGAAATCGTTGTTGTTTCAATTGGTGACAAAAGCTGCCAAGAACAAATACGCACAGCACTTGCCCTAGGTGCTGATCGTGGTATCCAAATTGATACCGACCAAAATCTTGATTCACTTCAAGTCGCAAAGCTCTTGGCGAAAGTGGTTGAACAAGAGCAGCCTCAACTTGTTATCCTTGGTAAGCAGAGCATTGACTCTGACAACAACCAAACTGGTCAAATGCTTGCAGCGCTAACAGGTATGCCTCAAGGTACCTTTGCATCAGAAGTGGCTGTAGATGGCGAGAAGGTGAACGTAACACGTGAAATTGACGGTGGCCTCCAAACGGTTGCACTTTCGCTTCCAGCTGTTGTAACGACAGATCTTCGTTTGAATGAACCGCGTTATGCATCGCTTCCAAATATCATGAAAGCAAAGCGTAAGCCTCTTGATGTTAAAGCTGCGGCAGACTTTGGTGTTGCGCTTGAATCAAACGTAAAAGTAATCAAAGTTACGCCTCCGCCTCAGCGTGAGGGTGGCATTAAAGTAGCAGACGTTGCTGAATTAGTAGATAAGTTAAAAAATGAAGCAAAGGTGATCTCATGAGCGTACTCGTATATGCAGAACACGACAATGCAAGCTTAAAGACTGAAACGCATAAGCTAGTAAACGCCGCACAAAAAATGGGTGGTGATATCCATGTATTAGTAGCGGGAGAAGGTTGCCAAGCGATAGCTGAAGCAGCAGCGCAAATTGACGGCGTTGCAAAAGTCCTTCTAGCCGACAATGCGGCCTACAAGCACCAGCTTGCAGAGAATACAGCGGATCTAGTAGTAGAGCTTGCTTGCGACTACAGCCATGTTGTTGCCGCTGCAACCACTACAGGTAAAAACTTTATGCCTCGCGTAGCTGCATTGTTAGATGTTGCCCAAATATCTGACATTATTGGCGTAGAAAGCGAAGATACTTTTGTACGTCCTATTTATGCAGGTAACGCGATTGCTACCGTTCAATCATCTGACGCAAAAAAGGTGATTACGGTTCGTGCGGCATCATTCGATGCAGCTGCAACTAGTGGTGGTGCTGAAGTAACTGCAATTGATGTTGTTAAAGGTAGTGAAAAGTCTGACTTCGTCTCAGCAGAACTTACCGAATCTGAGCGTCCTGAACTTACTGCTGCAGAAGTCGTTATTTCAGGTGGCCGCGGTATGCAAAACGGTGACAACTTCAAGCTTCTTGAAGGTATTGCAGACAAGCTTGGTGCAGCCATCGGTGCATCGCGCGCTGCGGTAGATGCTGGCTTTGTTCCAAACGATATGCAGGTGGGTCAAACAGGCAAAATTGTTGCGCCTCAACTTTATATCGCTGTTGGTATTTCAGGGGCTATTCAGCACCTTGCGGGTATGAAAGACTCTAAAGTTATTGTTGCTATCAACAAAGACGAAGAAGCGCCAATTTTCCAGGTTGCCGACTACGGTTTAGTAGGTGACTTGTTTGACGTGTTGCCAGAGTTGGAAGGCTCTCTTTAATCTGCGTCTACACACGATAATAAAACGAAAGGCTGCATTCTTGCAGCCTTTTTTGTAGGGAATTGTTATTCCACGCCCGGAGGTATTACGGGCGTGCTCTATTTTTGAAGCAATGAGTTAAACGCGCACAACTGAATTGTCTTCAATGCTAACAGGTGAGGGGATATAAGCGTCGGCTTCCCAGTCGTTCTCCCACTTCTCTCCGTCAAGCAGATAACGGAACTGGTACTCGTGATCTTTCTCTAAATCTACCGTTAACGTGAAATCACCACTTTTCAATTTTTTCATCGTAAGTGGCTGTGACTTCCAGTCAGTAAAATCTCCGCACAGCGATGCTTCTTTAGCGTCCTTCGCCGCTTCCGCATTAAGTCGAAATGTCACTTTGCACAGAGGTTTTGATTTAAGGTATTGTTTCTTAAGACTCATAATGTGTTTTCCCTTCAACGTAGCGAAATCATTTCCGAGGCTACAATCTGTTAAGACTGCGCTTAACTCGCAGCCGTCGGTTAACTCATAACCAATGAGTGGTTAAATAATCAACGAAAAACTGATAATTATCAATCTTACTTTGTATTCTTTTGATAATTTTTTATATTAGAGCCTCTGATTTTGCGTGCACATCTCTATCAATAATTAGACACAAAATTTAACAATCTTAATTGAGCATGCAGAACGTAAAATCAGTACACTAGTGTTGAAACAATAATAATAGAATTTAGTGGGTTATCGGGTGATTAATAATTAGCGCAGTGAGCTGCTGTGCGAACCTTTTTCACGCTGCTTGCCTTCGTTCCTAGGGATAGTAAATGAAAAACTCCATGTTGATGAAAAGTGGTATTCCATTAATCATTTTGTTGGTCGCATTCGTAGCGGCTACCGTAATGATAAAGTCACGCAAGCCGCCCGAACAAGTTCCCGTAGAAATTCCTGCTTTCCTTGTTGATGCAAAAGAAGTCTTTGCAGAACCAGTAAATTTCATCGTTAAGTCTCAAGGTAATGTGGTGCCACGAAATAAAACTGCATTAAGTGCGCAAGTTAGTGGGCAAGTGATAAGTTTATCTGATGTGTTTATTGCAGGTGGCACGTTTAAGAAAGGCGACGTGTTGGCAACACTTGAACAAGATGATTACCGCACAGACCTTAAGCTTGCCGAAGCAGAACTTGCCCAAGCTCAGGCTGCGCTTCAAGAAGAAATCGCACGGGGTAAAGTGGCCGAGCAAGAATGGCGTTCGGTCAGCAGTGTAGCTCCTCCAGAGTTAGGTTTAAGAAAACCGCAGTTGGCAAAAGAACAAGCAAACGTTAAAGCAGCAGAAGCGAAGTTAGAGCGTGCCAAGCGCAACTTGGCCAGAACGCAAATTACCGCCCCTTATAACGGTATTGTCGTTGAGCGCAATATCGACCTTGGTCAGTTTGTGGCGATGGGCTCCGTGCTTGGTACGATTTATTCAACCGATACTGCTGAAGTAAGATTGCCTATCACTGACAGCGATTTGATGTTTATTAACATTGCGGGGCAGTCTAGTGACAGCGCTCCGGTCACGTTAACAGCTTCTGTAGGGGGCGTGAAGCGAACGTGGGAAGGTAAGCTGGTGCGTTCGGAAGGTATATTAGATACGGGCAGCCGCGTAGTGTACGCTATTGTAGAGGTAAGAGATCCATACAACTTGAAGTCTTCACACAAGTCACCTTTGCGTTTTGGTCAATTCGTTGAAGCTGAAATTACGTCTCGTCAAAACGAAGAGCTTGTGGTGCTTCCCCGCAGTATATTGCGTTTAGACAATACGGTTCTAACTGTTAACGACAACCGTGAAATAGAAATTAAACCTGTTGAAGTCGCACGCACAACCGCAAAAGAGGTGTTCGTACGCTCTGGTATAACTGAGGGAAGCTTAGTGGTAACTAGTGCTGTACCTAACCCTTACAATGGTATGGAAGTTCGATTTCCCGGTGATGAGCCCGTACTTGCCGATGCTGCTGAAGCGGATACTTCCGATAGCTCTGAGAAGCTAGAAAGTGAACGCTTGGAAGGTGAAAACTAATGAGTCGTATCGATACCAACAAAGGGCTTATTGCTTGGTTTGCACGCAATAATGTGGCCGCCAACCTGCTGATGATTTTGCTTATTGTGGGCGGCTTGTTCAGTGCTTTTAGTATACAAAAACAAGTATTTCCAAGCTTTGAAATAGACGTTATTAGTGTTCGTGTACCTTATCTAGGTGCAGCGCCTCAAGAAGTTGAAGAAGGTGTACTCCTTAAAATTGAAGAGGCTATAAAAGATCTAGAAGGCATAAAACAACTTAACTCGACCGCTGTTGAAGGCATGGGAACAGTGAGTATCCAAGTTGAAGAGGATTACGATGTTCAGTCACTACTTGATGAAGTAAAAGTCCAAGTAGACGCTATTCCAAGCTTTCCCGCAGATACTGAAAAGCCTGTTATTTATCGTCAAAAGATTCAGCAAGACGTGATATGGCTATCAGTCTACGGTGATGCTTCTGAAAGGGAGCTAAAGGAGTTTGCCAAAGACTTACGCGACGACATTGCTAATTTGCCAGGTATCTCCAGCGTTCAGGTTGTGGGCGCAAGAGACTATGAAATTTCTGTTGAGCTATCTGAAGTTGACTTGCAAAAGTACAATCTTACGTTTGCTGATGTGGTGGCGCGTTTAAGCCAAACCAGTGTGGACTTACCCGGTGGCTCAATTCGCACTGAAAACGGCGATATACTGCTTAGAACAAAAGGGCAGGCCTATACCGGCTGGGACTTTTCACAAATTGTTCTTGTAACAAACGCTAACGGGACGCGCGTTACGCTTGGTGACGTAGCCTATATCAACGATGGTTTTATTGAGAATAATCAATATGCGCTCTTTGATGATAAACCAGCGGTAAGTCTACGGGTACAAGCGGTAGGGGACCAAAACGCGTTAGAAATTTCAGAGCAAGTTAACGCTTACATTGACAGTCAAAAATCCGAATTTCCAGCACACATCACGGCCGATACATGGGGGGATAGCTCTTTCTATTTGGCTGATCGACTTAACATGATGCTTGAAAATATGTTCTTCGGTGCACTGCTTGTATTCTTAGTTCTTTCACTGTTTTTGAAAATTAAGCTCGCTTTCTGGGTAATTGTGGGCTTGCCAGTCTGCTTTCTTGGTACCTTGCTGGTAATGCCTTTAGATATGGTTGGTGTTTCCATCAACATGTTGAGTCTGTTCGCATTCATTCTTGTACTGGGAATTGTGGTCGACGATGCAATTATCATGGGTGAATCGGCTTACTCTGAGATTGATAAAAAAGGGCATAGTGCTGACAACGTTATAGCTGGCGTTAAAAAAGTTGCTATGCCCGCAACTTTTGGTGTCTTAACTACTATTGCTGCGTTTTCACCTATGCTTATGGTATCAGGGCCATTTGGTATTATCTGGAAAACCATAGGTATGGTAGTTATTGTATGCCTTATTTTCTCACTGATTGAATCTAAGTTAATACTGCCGGCGCACTTGGTACACATGAAGCTTAAGCCTTATGATCCGGAAAAAGCTAACGCGTTCCAAAAGTTCCGAGACTTCTTTAGTGAAGGCATAAAGACATTCATTAATAATAAGTATGCGCCGTTTTTAGCAAAAGCAATACGCAATCGCTACACTACAGTGGCCGTGTTTTTGGCCATGCTTATTCTTACCGTGGGGCTATTCGGTGGTGGCATCGTGCGCTTCGTATTCTTCCCGAGTATTCCTAGTGACTTTATGGTGGCCAGCTTTGAGTTAGAGCCTGGTTCGTCACTAGCGCAGCGAGACAAGGTACTAACTACACTTCGTGAAGCTATGCACCGCATGGATGACAAAGTTGCAGAAGAGACGGGTGAAAATGTCATTAAGCACGCCGTCGCCTTTGATAATGGTAATCTAGGTGGTGAAATTTTTGCGGAGCTTACCAAGGGTGAAACCCGCACGCTGACTGATTTTGAGATTCAAGACTTGTGGCGCCAAGAACTACCCGAAATTCCTGGGGTAAAGTCGTTTAATATCAGTTCACCTGGGGGGCCTGGGGGCGGCTCTGACCTTAGCTTTGAATTTAGTTCTAGCGATATTAAAGCGCTTCGAGCAATTAGTGACCAGCTAAAAGAGGCGTTAGACAAATACGAAGGCGTCACTGACATAAACGATACTTTCTCAGGCGGCAGTGAAGAAATTCAGTTAGCATTAAAACCACAGGCTGATGCTTTAGGTATTTCACTTCGCGACTTAGGGCAGCAAGTTCGCTTTGGTTTTTACGGTGCAGAAGTTCAGCGTATTCAGCGAGACGATGAAGAAATCAAGGTTATGGTTCGCTATCCTAAAGCGGAGCGAAGCTCTGTAGAACACCTTGAAAATATGCGAATTCGTGCACCTAATGGCCAAGAAATCCCATTTGAGCAAGTGGCAACATTTACTGTGGGTCAGGGGTTTGATTCGATTATTCGTGTCGATGGAAAACGTTCGGTAACGGTAACAGCCGCAGTGGATAAAGCTCTGCTCGATCCATCAGAAGTCACTAACGATGTAATTGAAAATTTGATGCCAGACCTACTAGCCCGCTATCCAAGTGTAGAGTTTCAGCTTCAAGGCAACTCAAAAGAGCAAGCCGACGCTATGGTAAGCCTGATGCAAGGGCTCTTGTTTGCGTTGTTTGCTATTTATGCCTTGCTTGCCATACCGCTTAGGTCTTACAGCCAACCTTTCATTATTATGTCAGTCATTCCTTTTGGTATTGTCGGTGCTATTGTCGGGCATTTAGTACTGGGGATGGCAGTAAGCGTACTTTCATTCTGCGGCATTATCGCATTGTCGGGTGTCGTAGTTAATGACAGCTTAATTATGGTGGACTTTGTTAACCGTGCACGCAAAGAAGGCATGTCGCTTATGGATGCGGCTATTAGCGCTGGTACACAGCGCTTTAGAGCTATCATCTTGACATCACTAACAACCTTTATGGGTCTTATGCCAATCGTATTTGAGCGCAGTCTTCAGGCTCAAGTTGTGATCCCCATGGCTATTTCTTTAGCCTTTGGTATTTTATTTGCCACGGTGATCACCTTACTGTTAGTGCCCGCTCTGTACCTTATTCTAAACGACCTTAAAAATGTGTTTAAAGGTCGAAAACACGCAGAACTTACGACAGAAAGCTAAAAAGATAATGCCGGGTAACACCGGCATTTTTCTTTAAAGGAATAAAACATGAAGAAAAAGCTGATATACGCTGCCGTGATTGCAGCATCTGCAGGCCTAACTTGGGCATGTACAAGCTCGCAAAACGAGCCAACTGCATCGAAGCAAAGTGAAGTACATAGCGCTTCCATGCCTAAGATTTCGAGTTATCCGGAAACTAAAACTGTGGCACACAAAGATAACTACCACGGTACGATAGTCAGCGATCCATACCGCTGGTTAGAAGAAGAAAAGAACGAGGATGTGAAGGCCTGGGTTGATTCACAGAACGCGCTTGCTCGCCCTTATCTGGCCGAACTACCTTCTAGAGAGCTTTACAAAGAACGCTTAACCGCGCTTTGGGACTACGAAAAGTATTCAACTCCTTATATGGTAAACGGCAAGCTGTTTTATTCATATAACGACGGCCTTCAAAATCAATACGTGCTTTATATGGCCGATGGCGTGAATGGTGAACCTCAAGTACTTATCGACCCGAATACACTGAGTGAAGATGGCACAGTGTCTATGGCGTCGACTGAACTTAGCCCTAAAGCTTCATATCTTGCCTACATGCTGTCTGACGGCGGTACCGACTGGAAAACCATCCACGTTCGCAACACCAGCAGCAAAACTGACTTAACCGACACCATTAAAGGCATTAAGTTTTCAAATATTGCATGGCTTCCCGATGAAAGTGGTTTTTTCTATTCTCGTTACCCTAAAAATGAGTCGGGTAAATACGATGATAGCCAAACCGTATCTATCTATTTTCACGCTATGGGTACAAACCAAAGTGCGGATCAAAAGGTCTTTGCATTTGATAATAAACCCACTTGGAACCCATACCCATCAGTTGTGCAAGACGGAAAAACGTTGCTTATATCCGTTTTCGAGGGGTACCAGGCTAACGGTGTCTACGCTAAATCTCTTGAAAAAGAAAACACTGAACTTGTTCCCGTTTTCGATAAATGGGATGGGCGTTACGATTTAATTGGCGAACAACAAAATGCGCTATTTTTTAAGTCCACTGCAGGCGCGCCAACAGGTAAGGTTATCAAAGTCACCTTTGATGATGGCGTTAAAGCAACAGACACTGTAATTGAAAGCTCCACGGATACCTTGTCTAGTGTCTCACTTTTAGGTGAAAAGCTTTTTGCTCAGTATCTAAAAGACGTAAAGGGGCAGGTAAGTGTCTTTGATTTAAGCGGCAAAAAGGTCGATGAAATTGCGTTTTCCGATATCGGTAGCGTAAGCGGCTTTTATGGCGGTAAAAATGCAGATACCACTTTTTATAAACTTACTGGGTTTACTAACCCGGGTCAGGTCTATGCCTATAATGTTGAAAGTGGTGAGTCATCACTATTTAAAACTATCGACACGGGTATTAACTACGACGACTATGAAACTAAGCAGGTGTTTTATACTAGTAAAGACGGCACTAAAGTTCCCATGTTTATTGTGCACAAGAAAGGCTTGAAGCTAGACGGAAACAATAAAACCCTTCTATATGGTTATGGTGGTTTTAATATTTCACTGCTGCCACGCTATTCAGTATCACGCATGGTATGGGTAGAGCAGGGGAATGTGCTAGCCATAGCTAACTTACGTGGTGGTGGCGAATATGGGCAGCAGTGGCACAAGGCTGGGACTAAGTTAGATAAGCAAAACGTATTCGATGACTTTATCGCCGCCGGAGAGTATTTAGTGGAAAGCGGCTATACCACGCCAGAGAAAATGGGTATTCAGGGGGGCTCAAATGGCGGCTTGCTTGTTGGAGCAACCTTAACGCAGCGCCCGGATCTTTTCTCTGCAGCCTTACCTGCAGTCGGCGTGTTAGATATGCTTCGCTATCACACACCTAGCGCAAATGCGCGAGCTTGGTCTTCCGATTATGGGTTAAGTGAAAATAAAGAAGAGTTTGAAGCGCTTTATGCTTATTCGCCACTTCACAACACCAAGCCTGACACGTGCTATCCGGCTACATTGGTAACAACAGGCGATCACGATGACCGCGTTGTACCGTGGCATAGCTACAAGTTTGCTGCGCAACTACAGGCCGATCAAAGCTGTGATAACCCGGTACTACTTCGTGTAGAAACCCGAGCAGGTCACGGTGCTGGTACGCCAACGTGGATGCAAATTGAAGGGTATGCAGACCAATGGGCTTTTCTAGAATCCGCTCTTAAATAACTCCGCATTATTTCCAAAGAAAACAAGCCGCCGTAAAAAGCGGCTTTTTTGTTTGCATTTTAAACAAATGACCATATACTGTATAAATATCAGTATGGTTTATTTTGAGTCTTATTTGGTTGGGTGACTTTGCACAACCTTTAGGAGAAAATTATGCAAACAGGCATTAAAGCGGTTGATCAACTTATTTCAAAACACGGCATTATGGCTGATTTAGGTGCAGACATGTTTCAACGCCGCACCCGCCTAACCGGTGGCGATGAGCGCGCAAACGCACTGCCATTTTGTATGTATCAAAAAGTGGCACATGCCCCTTTATCTCATCAATTCACGGTACATCACTTTTATATGCCGGGTAATAAAGGGAAGTTAGCGAGCTTTTTGTTTAACGAAAAAGGCCAGCTTATAGAGCAGGTTTATTATCAAAAGGTCGCGCGTTGGGTACAGGTGTGCAGAAAGTTACAGCAGCTAGTGCAAACGCCTAGTTCTGATATTAACTTGGCGGCGTAGATGGGATAAAAAAAGCGGTAACGTTTTTCAACGCCACCGCTCTTTAACAAGGTGAATAGGTAGGTTCTATGAATGAAAAGCGCTACCTATCGACGCTTAATAGTAAGTGTACTTAAACTCAACACCCCAAACGCGCGGCTCGTTTACGATACCAGTCAGGTTGTTAAAGTCGATTGCACCCTTAACATTGTTTTCGTCGGTAATGTTACGACCAAATAGCGCTACCGTGTAGTTGTGCGCGAAGTTTTCGTAACCAATGCGTAGGCCGCCTTCGAAATTGTCGTCTGTAGTGAACTCAACCGCTTCGTATAAGAAGATGTTTGTTTCACCTTGGAACGCCCAATCAGTAAATACGAAGAACTCGCCGTCGTCACCCATAGGGATGGTGTAGCGGGCTGTGAAGTTAAAGATTGACTCAGGCGCCTGCGGGAACGGGTTGCCGTCGATAGAGGCAGCAAAGCCATCTGGACGAGGGTCAGTTACGGTACAGTTACCTGTAGAGCCAAAGTCAGGGTTAGTACCACATGGAGAAACAGTCAATGAATCATCTTTAATTTCAGTATGGTTGTAGCTGTAACCTGCTGTAAACGTGAGTTCATCAGTAGCTAGCCATTGTGCGTCTACTTCAAAACCGTACGCTTCACCTTTGTCTGCGTTTACAAGCGCAGTAAAGTTGTTGCCACCACCAATAGCCGAGAACTGCATGTCATCAACGGTATAGTAGAACGCGGCAGCGTTTAGACGCAATGAATCGTCGAACAAGTCAGACTTGATACCAAGTTCAAAAGAGTTGATGGTTTCAGCATCTGCTACGGAAGGCGAGCCTTCAAATGCAACGTCACGTGCTTGAATTGTTTGAGCACGGAAGCCGTTAGCATAGCGAGCAAAAACAGACATATCATCAGTAACGCGATAGTTTGCGCTTAATTCAAAGCTAGTTTGACCGTCGTCTACATCAATGTCTTCGTAGTCTTGTACTTCAGCTGCGCCAAAGTTCAATGCAACACCGTCAACATTTTGATCACCAACTACTAGGCTCTTAGAGTCATGCGTATAGCGTATCCCGCCCGTTACATTAAGCTTTTCATTAACTTGATAAGACGTTTGGCCAAATACTGCCCATGTTTGGTTTTCATGGAATACTGTGGTTGCACCAAAGAAGCCGTCGATGCTAGTAACGTTAAACGATGCATCGTAGTAGAAAGCACCTAGCTGCCAGTTCAAAGCATCGCGCGTGTTGCTTGAAAATCTGAATTCTTGGGTAAATTGCTCTAGGTCGTCAAGGTTATCTTGCGTTACTGCTGAAAAAGGAATGAAACCAGGGCCTGTCTCTTCAGCAACACCGTCGAAATTAGTATCGATGAAGTAGCCACCATCAACATCGCCTAGGCTCGAACCTTCGGCAGTCTCAATAGCTGAGATTGACGTGAATGTAACCTCATCCATATCGTATTCTAGTTTTAGTGAAGCACCAAAACCATCGTACTCTTGTGGGTTATTGTCGATACCGTCGCCTTGTAGGTCGCCATCGTAGTATACGGTTTCGCGATCATAGTTAGCGTTTAGCTCGTTACTACCTTTGGTAAATACATTGGCACGGAAAATAGATGCAGTACCTTCAAGCTCGCGGCCGTGTACGTTTAGCAAAGCAGAAAAGTCAGCAGACGGCTCCCAAAGAAGCTGTAGACGGTAGGCTTTTTCGTCGTAGCCACCGATTGCATCGTTTTCGCCGGTGAAGGCATTATCAATGTAATCGTCGCGTTCTTGCGATAGTAGCGATAAACGCGCAGAAAGCTCGTCAGTAAGACCGCCGCTAATCGCGCCTTCAAAATTCATAGTTCCGTATGAACCAAAGCCAGCTTTCGCATAACCTTCAACATCTTGTGTAGGCTTAACGGTGTCAAATTTAATTATGCCGGCTGTAGTGTTACGACCGAATAATGTGCCTTGTGGACCGCGCAGTACTTCGACTTGTTGAACGTCGAAAAGCGGAAAGCTTTTAAGCACAACGTTTTCCATTACCACTTCATCCATGATAATAGAAACTGGTTGTGAAGCAGCAAGGTCGAAATCGGTGTTACCTAAACCACGAATGTAGAAGCGTGGTGCAACACGACCGTTTGATGATTCGGCGTAAAGACCAGGTACGCGAACTGCTAGAGCAAGAATATCTTCACCGCCAGAGAATAGGCTTTCGAATTTCTCACCGCTTAGCGTCGCAACAGAAATAGGGACTTCCTGAATTGACTGAGTACGCTTTTGCGCAGTAACGGTAATCTGTTCAAGTGAGGCTTCTTTTTTTTCTGTCGTCGCGGCCTCTTGTGCAAGAACTGAAGAGCTGAACGCAGCACTAACGGCTAACGCTAATGTGGCGATTTTGTGTGTTCTCATGTTTCCACCAAGATGATTTTAAATTTATACTTTTGTAGTGTTTTTAGCACAAAAATTAACAATCTATGCTTGGCGCTGCATTTTACACAAAGTTTTAAATAAAAACTTCAAAATTGTGCAAAGAAGGCGTGAAATCGTCGAAAATGCACTATATTAGGTAATGTTAATGTTATTTGAAAGGTATGGTGCACGCTCTTAGAGCATTGATTAGGAACAATGATTTTTTTTGGTGCTTGCCTGTATTCGGATTGAAGCGACCTCATCCGCGTTTAAATTTCGTTCGATATTGAGAAGGAGATAGTCCCGTATACTTTTTGAATAGTCGGGTGAAAGAACTTAGGTCTTCATAGCCTACTGCGTTGATCAATAGCTCTAGCGGCATGCTGGATGTCTCAAGTAGTTTTCTTGCGTGTTCAATGCGTAGTGATTGTAAATAATGACCTGGCGTGGTGTCACACGCATTTTTAAAACGTCGGATCAGCGTACGTTCTGTCATATTGTGGCGCGTTGCTAATTCATGAAGCGTACATTTGCTTTGTAGATTTCTTTCTAGAAAAGACTGGACCGCTTTGATGTCCGTGTCTGAATGAAACTGTCGATGCCGACTGCTCGCATATACAGTTTGGCTGGTTCTAGACACATCTAACACGTGAGATTTTGCCGTATCGCTCGCTATCTGGTGACCACAATAGCGCTCAATCAAAAGAATTGACAAGTCAATCCACGCCATACCTCCGCCGGCACAAAACACCGTATCGTCCTCTGTTACCATTTTTTCTGGTTGTAAATTAATACACGGAAACAGAGTTTTAAACTTTTCAGCATATCCCCAATGAGTAGTCGCTGTTTTAGCATCTAATAACCCAGTCTGCGCCAGTAAAAAGGTTCCTGTGCAGTTGGCTGCTATATCAGCGCCCATTTTCTTTAAACGCCTAATGTGCACCAGTAATGGCTCAGTGTCATCTAGCACTTCATCAATTTCTCCGCCGATTGTTGGTATTAGTAACACATCGGTGTGAGACACATCTTCAATGGCAATATTCGGCTGCAACAAAATGCGATTAGAACAGAGAATGGCTTGGCCGTGATGACTTGCAAGCTGTACTTTAAACTGAGGGCTAGTAGGTAAGTTGTGAATACGCTGCCAACTGATCCCTGCAAACGCAAATACGTCGAGTGCCCCTGTTATGGCAGATGCCAGGGCTTGGTTGAACCCAAGGACAGTAACAGTGAATTTAGTTTTATTCATAAAAATAATTCAGTTTATAAAAGTAAATAAAATCCAGTGATTGTTGGCGGGACTGACCATTATTGTGTCATAAATGACAATAATGGCACGATAACGAATATGACACAATACGTTAACAATTATTCGTAGGGGACAGAGGAACATGGCCGACCAACTTATACCACGCCGTGAAATGCAGTTTCAGCTGTACGAGGTACTAAATACAGCAGCACTGTGCGAAAAATCACGTTTTGAAGAGCACAATGTTGAAACCTTCAATGCCGTTATTGACATGGCTGAAAAAATGGCAGAAGAGCTGTTTCTTCCCCATAACGCTGTGGCTGATAAAAATGAGCCTACGTTTGATGGCACCAAAGTATCCATGATCGACGAAGTAAAAGTCGCTTTTGATACGTACAGGGAATCAGGCTTCATTGCGGGTCATTTCGACTTTGAAGATGGTGGCATGCAGCTTCCCGTTACCGTGATGAATGCCTGTGCGGGCTATTTTTTGGCGGCAAACCCGTCGTCTACTGCATATCCTTTTTTAACAGCGGCTGCCGCCAATGTAATTAAACACTTTGCCTCAGACAATATTAAGAGCGCATTTTTACCTAAAATGCTAGCGGGAGATTTTACCGGAACTATGGCGCTAACCGAGCCTCATGCGGGTTCTTCCCTTGCTGATATTCGCACTTCTGCGAAGCTGCAAGACGATGGTACGTACCGCGTTAAGGGTAGCAAAATTTATATTTCAGGCGGTGAACATGAGCTATCCGATAATATCGTTCATTTGGTACTAGCAAAAATTCCTGGTGGTCCGGCCGGTGTTAAAGGGATTTCACTTTTTGCCGTACCTAAATATCGACTTGATGCTGGCGGAAATCCAGATGTTCGCAACGATGTCACTCTTGCTGGCCTTATTCATAAAATGGGCTACCGAGGTACCACTTCAACTGCATTGACCTTTGGTGAAAATGGCGACTGCCATGGTTATCTAATTGGTGAACCCCATCAAGGTTTGCGCTATATGTTCATGATGATGAACGAAGCGCGCATTGGCGTCGGTTACGGAGCAGCCATGATAGGGTATCGCGGTTATCGCTACTCACTAGAATATGCTAAAGACCGTACACAAGGTCGTGCCGCGCCAAATCTTGCACCAGAAGACGATCCAGCGCCTATTATTAATCATGGTGATGTTCGCCGCATGCTCTTGGCGCAAAAGGCTTACTGCGAGGGCGGTATGTCTCTATGTTTGTATGGCAGCATGTTGATTGATGAAATGGAAACCGAAGCAGACAGTGAAAAGCGTACTGAGCTTTCTCAACTTCTTGACCTTTTAACCCCTGTTTTTAAGGCGTGGCCTTCAGAGTTCGGTCCGAAAGCCAACGACTTAGCTATTCAAATTTTAGGTGGCGCTGGCTACACCCGCGAATACCCAGTTGAACAATGCTGGCGCGATAACCGCCTAAACCCGATTCACGAAGGCACAAACGGTATTCAGGCGTTAGACCTGCTAGGAAGAAAATTGTGGCAGCACGATGGTAAAGGTTTGCAAGTTTTACTAGCGCGAGTAACAAGCGACATGAAACGCGCACAAACCCCAAGAGCGCAGGTGCTGGCAGCAAAACTAAAACCTTATTTGGACCAGCTTGGTGCACTTATACAACAAGCTGCTGCAGACCTGCGTTCTGACGAACAGTCTGTGTTGTTAACAAACGCTAGCTGCTTCTTAAATATCTTTTCAAGCTGTGTAGTGAGCTGGATTTGGCTGCGCCAAGCTAACGTTGCTGAGCAAGCATTAAGTAACGGTGCTGGCGATCAGGATGTCGATTTCTACGAAGGAAAACTGGCTGCTGCAGAGTATTTCTTGAATTGGGAATTACCGCTAGTAAGCCGCGATATAGAAGTACTGACGTCACGAGAAGCATCTTGCAACAACGTGAAAGCAAGCTATTTCTAAATTTATATTATCACTATGTGCGCTATTGGCATTGAAGAAGATGCAGCGTACGCAAATTAAATTGGAGTACAGCTAATGAATGTAGCTGCAAATGTTGAAGGTAAACACATTCTTATTACTGGTGGTGGCTCGGGGATCGGCGCAGCATCGGCCCGCGTATTAAGTGCACGCGGTGCGATTGTTGGAATTGCCGACTTAAACGAAGATAACGCGAATGCGTTAGCTAGAGAAATTATTGCAGCTGGTGGTAAAGCATATGCAGTAGTTGTTGATGTTACCGAACCTGTTCAAGTCAACGCGATGTTTGACACTGCGCTTTCTCACCATGAAAAGGTTGACGTGATCATTAACAACGCGGGTATCGATCATTTTCCTGCGCCACTCACCGAAGTCGACGACGCAATGTTTATGAAAAACATTCAGGTCAACTTAGCAGGTGTGTGGTACTGCATGAAAAACGCACTGAAGCACATGACAGCAACAGGTGGTGGTCACATTATTAATATCGCCTCCGTGGCAGGTTTACGTTCAGCGCCCATGATAAGCGCTTATAGTGCGTCTAAGCACGGAGTAATAGGGCTAACAAAATCGGCGGCGGTGGAGTACGCGCGAGCGAATATTCGCATCAACGCGGTATGTCCTAGTTTTGTCGATACGCCTATGGTTCAAGGCGTGTTATCAAAGTTGGATGAACGAGGCCAAAAGGGGCTTATTGGCGCAAATCCAATGAAACGCTTGGGTAAGCCTGAAGAAATCGCAAATGCTATAGCATGGCTATGTAGTGATGAATCGTCATTTATGACAGGGCAGTCTGTGGTACTTGACGGCGGTATGTTGGCATAAACACCAACAGTGAAAGCTTCAATACGATCAGCTATTAGGGGATCGTATTTTTAAAGCTTTTAAAAGACTTATTACAAGACAAATGCAGCTATCGTAGATGGGACACTGATATACGTAGCTTGCGTAAAAACAGCAAGAGAAGGAATGTTTAATGAACAACCTATTTGATTTAACAGGAAAAGTTGCACTGGTTACGGGTGCTAGTCGCGGTATAGGCGAATCTATCGCTCGGTTGCTTGCACAATATGGTGCCCACGTTATTGTATCAAGTCGCAAAATTGACGGTTGTGAAGCGGTTGCATCTTCAATTCGTGATGCAGGTGGTAAAGCGACGGCACTGGCTTGCCACGTAGGCGAAATGGAACAAATCACTGAAGCCTTCAATGTCATCAAGCGTGATTTCGGTAAGCTGGATATTCTTGTAAACAACGCCGCAGCGAACCCTTATTTTGGTCATATTTTAGATACTGACTTAGGCGCTTATAATAAAACGGTAGATGTAAACATTCGTGGCTACTTCTTCATGTCGATTGAAGCAGGCAAAATGATGAAAGAGCAGGGCGGTGGCGTCATACTAAATACTGCTTCGGTAAATGGCGTAACGCCAGGCGATATGCAGGGTATCTACTCTATTACCAAAGCTGCAGTTATAAGTATGACTAAGTCGTTTGCAAAAGAATGTGGTAGCTTAAATATTCGCGTAAACGCATTGTTGCCAGGTTTGACTGACACTAAATTTGCGTCAGCGTTAACAACCAACGAGCAAATCTTGAAACACGCACTGAAAGTGATTCCGCTGGGCCGCGTAGCAGATCCAGATGAAATGGCAGGGACAGTATTGTATTTAGTGTCAGATGCCTCAAGCTACACCACAGGCACGACAGTAGTTGTAGATGGTGGTATGCTAGCGTAATTAGTTTCAATTACGAGATACGACCATGCATATATGGGTTGACGCCGACGCGTGCCCTGCAGTGATCAAAGACATTCTTTTTAAGGCAGCGAGACGTACCAAGCTGCCTTTGTCTTTGGTGGCTAACCATTTTATGTCTGTGCCACCAGACAAGCACATAACCTTAACGCAAGTGCCGTCAGGCTTCGATGCTGCTGACGACTATATAGTAGAGAAGTGCGTAGCGGGTGATCTGGTTATTACTAACGATATTCCATTAGCCGCTGATGTACTGGCAAAGAACGCGCTTGCGTTAAATAACCGTGGTGAAGAATACGACAAGTCGTCTATCAAGCAGATACTGGGTATGCGAGACTTCATGGATACCATGCGCTCAAGCGGTGAACACACTGGCGGGCCCAAAGCCTTTTCTCAGCGCGACAAACAAAACTTTGCCAATGCACTAGACCGCCTTCTAACCCAAGGCCTCCGCGCGCTCAAATAAGCAATGGGGTCAGAGCTCAGACTCTGACCCCATTAGCTTTAGCAGTCTCCACCACCGCCGCTAGCATCACTGCTGCAAGGTGAGCTTGAACTTGAACTTATACTTGGCGTGTAAATGGCTGCACTGCTGTCTCCGTGAGAGCCGGACTTGCTGTTGCTAGTCTTTGTGGCAAACGATACTAAAAACACCAATGTACACAGAGCAATAATAGCGATAGATGCTTTCCATTCGCCTGTTGTAGCGCCCGCGTAGCAAGCGTATGCAGCCACGGCGATACTCACAAATCTTACTAGTAACCTCATAACGTTCTCCATTGCATCGGAAAGTAGTAGGGTCAGAGTCGCGACTCTGACCCCACCATTGGCGTTGTCGCTATTTAACGATGGTCATCTCTTCAATTAGGTTTGTAGCACCGTCAACGTATTCCATCACCCATAACATGTAGCGCGTGTCTACATGAATGGTACGGGTTGTTTTCGGGTCAAAGTCCCAGTCAGAATTAACACTCTCGAACGTACCGTCAAACAACAGGCCGATAAGCTCTGCTTTTGCGTTAAGTGTTGCTGAGCCTGAGTTACCACCTGTTGAGTCTAAGTCCGTAAGGAAGTTAACCGGTACGCTATTGATGTCTTCAAGCTTGTACGGACCGTACTGTTTGTCTTCAATAAGCTCAAGCTGCTTTTTCGGTGAATCAAATGGTGTTTCGCCAGTATCCTTTTCAGTAATGCCTTCAAGACGGGTAAAAGGTTCGTAGATAAGGCCGTCTTTTGGAGAGCCACCCATTACATTTCCGTAAGTCACACGAAGCGTACTGTTTGCATCTGGGTAAGCAAGGCTACCCAAAGATTTCTGCCAATCGATTATCGCACTCATGTATTTAGGGCGAAGCGCAGCAGCTTTACCGCTAAGTGTTTTGCTCTTATCTTCAATGGCCATTTCGGTATCAAAAAGCGCAACGGCGAGTTTGATGAACGGGTCGTTACTGCTTTCAAAGTCAGCGCGGCTTGCGGTTAACCACTTCAAACGCTCTTCTGTGCTAGTCATTGAAGTGTTGTCATAAAACGCCTTTAACTTTGTCTGAAGTGTTTTGCTGTCAGTATTACCATCAATGCCTACTGCTTTATCGAAAGCCGCAACGCGGTTTTCTTCGGGCTGCTCTAAATACATGCTGATCATTTTTTGCCATACAGCTTGATCAACAACCGCGTCAAAACGACGCTCTATGCGTTCTGCGCTTTCTTTAAGGCGAATTTGGTCACGCTCTTGATAACCGCGTTCGCGCTCTGCATCTGGCTTTTCTCTTTCAATCGCATTGCGATAAAGGGTTTGAGCAGAAGATAAAAGCTGTGCACGACTAAGGTTGTTATACCAGAAGTTTTGCTTGTTCATCTGCATTTGCTCAGCGCTGACTGAATCAAGGTCGGCCAATGCTTGCTTCAATTCACTCTTGCCATTTTTATCAAGCCATGCTGCTAGCTGCTCTTCACGCTCTGCACGACGGGGAACAAGTCCAACACGTTTGGCGCCAGAAAGCTGGCCTAAGGTATTCTTGTGAAAGTTATTCAGGCCAGCAAGCGTTGCTTCATATTTAATACGGGCATCGCTGCCTTCTTCTGACGAGCTTTCAATGGTTTTAATCCATTCGTCTACCAGTTCAAGGTAAGTAGGGTATAGCCAGTCAAACATGTACGAAACTTGCGACAAACGGGCATAACGATTGGTAGAGCCCGGGTAACCCGCTGCCATTACAAAATCGCCGTCTTCAAGGCCAGCAGCTGAAACTTTTAAGAAATGATCAGGTTTAAATGGTACGTTGTCTTCACTGTAATCAGCTGGTTTACCGTCTTTGCCAACATAAGCACGATAGAAAGAAAAATCACCGGTGTGACGAGGCCACATCCAGTTATCTACATCACCGCCGTATTTACCGATAGAGTCAGCAGGCGCATAGGCAATACGCACATCACGAATTTCCATTTGCTTAATTAGCTTATACTCAAGGCCTTGGAAAAACGAAGGCACAGAGCAGCGGAAGCCTGCTTCAGATTCACATTCTGCAATCAAGGCTTTACGATTAGCTTCAATAAGGTCGTAGCGGTCACGCCCTTGAACATCATCATCGATACCGCCAATAACTTTGTCGGTTACATCAGAAAAATCGACCGTAACGAACATGCGAGTACCCGGTGCTGCGGGTAGTTCATCACCAATTTCTTTTGCTAGAAAACCGTCTTTTAGGTAATTGTTTTCCGGGGTGCTGTTGTATTGTACTGAACCACGTGCGCAGTGGTGATTGGTTACTGCTAAGCCTTTGTCAGAGACAAAAGATGCTGAACAGCCGCCTAATGAAACAATCGCGCCCATAGGAAACGCGGTTAAATCGTTAATACTACTAGCAGGGATTGCTAAGCCTGTTTCTTTTAAATCGCCGGCAATTGAAGGGAGTTGTTCGGGCGTGAACATGCCTTCCTTAGCATTTACTTGCATTGCACTGCCAAGTAGCGCGGCAGAAAGACAAAATACACTTACTTTAGACATGGGGGATCCTTATTCTTGTCGTTAATCTCATTGTTATAAGTCAGTCGTAATAAATACCAAGTTAACGTGTACGTCAACATTGTTATAGTGTAACGATTATATCCTGCTTGCCCTACGAAAAAGCGTATAGAGCACCGCGTGAATTTGTTAAAAAGTGTGACTAACCGCTACTGACAGCGTGGTTGGGGCGTTTATCGCAGAAATGGGAAGACGTGTAATTTGAAGGCAATAAAAAAGGCAGGGTGTGAACCCTGCCTTTCGAATCTTAAGAATCAATAGTTCGGTACTTAAAGCACTGACACCAATGCTTTTGCTAATGTCTCCACGTTTTCTTGATTGATGCCCGCAATGTTTACGCGGCTTGAGTCAACAAAGTATACGCTATGCTTTTCACGAACTTCGCGCACTTGCTCAGGCGTTATACACAAGAAAGAGAACATACCTTTTTGGTCGTTCACGAAGCTAAAGTCTTTTGGTGAACCATTATCGTGAAGGTTTTGAACAAGCATTGAACGTAGTGATTTCATGCGGTCGCGCATTTCGTTCACTTCAGATACCCACTCATTGTTCAGTGCTTCGTCAGCAAGAATGATGTCTACTAGTGCACCACCGTAGCTTGGCGGCATAGAGTAAATACCACGTGCTATTGATTGAATTTGACCCTGTGCAATTTTACGGGTTGCTGAATCTTCAGTAATAATAGCTGCTAAACCAACACGCTCACGATAAAGACCGAAGTTTTTAGAGCAAGACGCCGCTACAATTACTTCTGGAAGATTTTCGACCAACAAACGCATACCGTACGCGTCTTCATCTAAACCTTCACCGAAACCAAGGTAAGCCACGTCGATGAAAGGCAAGAATTCACGCTCTTTCGCTACTTCTAGTACTTCATCCCATTGTGCATTAGTAAGGTCTGCACCTGTCGGGTTGTGGCAGCATCCGTGAAGAAGAACGATATCGCCTTTTTCCGTTTTGCGAAGGGTTTCCATCATCGCGTCGAAACGAATGCTTGCTGACGCTTTATCGAAGTACGGATAGGTTTCGATTTTAAGGCCCGCAGAGCCGATGAGCGGAATGTGGTTAGCCCACGTTGGGTCGCTTACCCAAACTTTTCCATTTTCGTTACAACGAACTAGTAGCTCTGAAAGAATACGCAGTGCGCCACAACCACCGGGTGCTTGAACGGCGGCAACGCGGTCTGCAAGAAGTACTGGGCTATTCTTACCTAAAAGCAAAGACAACATACCGTCAATAAAACCTTGGTTGCCTTGAGGCGTGATGTAGGTTTTGCTGGTTTCTTTGTCTAAAAGCGCTTTTTGCGCTTTTGCGACACTTGAAAGAATAGGGGTATTACCTTGCTCATCTTTATAAACGCCAACACCTAAATCTATTTTATTTGGGTTGGTGTCTTCACGATAAGCAGCTGACAGGCCAAGAATTGGATCTGGGGCGAGATGGGGTAATACTTCAAACACGATATGTCCTCACGTTACGTTGGTGTGCAATAATTAGCAGGCAGGCATTATGCCACCGATGGTAGAAAAAACGACCCCTAAAGGTTGAAAATATTTCAATTAATCTGCTTTATAAAACGTAAACGAAAGTTTCATTTCAAAAATGCCCTAAATTGAAAAAGAAAAAGCACGAGTTTCCAGTGTTTCACCTCTATCTGAAAAACGTCGTTCTTTCCAGGTCAATGTATTGTTCTTATCTACCAGAAGCAGCGTAGAGGTCCGCGTGCCGTATTTTTCGGTTTGAATAAAAATGGAAGATAACGCCTTTTCCCATTCATAACCTATACCCGTATCGGGTAGCAGTGCATCGTCTGCTTTGTTTTCATGGCGCAAAATATCGAATAAGTCTTCTTTATCAATGGTGCTTTTATTAGCAACATAATCGTTTAATACCGTTACGCCTTGCGTAACTTTTGGCCACGCGGTAATAATGTCAGCGTTAGACAAGCCATACACACCGGTATCAATTGCATGGGTCGAATTGTTTACATTGTTGTAAACCTTAAGCGCTTTTGTATCACCAAATAGCAGATTGTAGCCGTTATATTGGTGTCGCGTTTTTTCCAGCGTTGCCAGGTATTGTGCTTGTGCAACACCTTTTATATCGGCTGGGTCCTGCTTCAGCCAGTTGGCGACTAATTCACCCCGCGATACCGCATTTTTATTGATGTTGTGTGGGTCTCTTACATTAGTAAGAGCTGCTATATTTCCGTTACGCGTAACACCCATCCAGGTTCCATTAGCTTCTAAGTCTTGCCCGGCAAGTAAATGCGGGTGGCTTTTCCAAAAGGAAGAAGGCGCCGTGGGCCTTGCGTAAAACTCATCCCGATTCGCAGCGATGATAAGCGGGTAGTCATCTCGCATCTTGTTTGCGATAAATAAAATACACATATTTACCTAGTGTCCTTTTCTTAACTCGTTCGATACACACCGTTTTACCACCTGCTTTAACAATTGTGTTACATTTTCGTTTTGATTACTCTTTGTCAATGTACGCGCAGTTTAATGTATTGCTCTTTAAAACAATATGCGGGTACAAAACAGAAAAAGAAAGCACGAGGGTCAATGAAGTATTGAAAGCAACCTGCCGATAATGCCATGCCGATGCTGCTCACCAATATATTAAGCCCTAAACAAAGCCCAAAAAAACAATAAACAGAGCATAATAAAAATGACAAAACCCTCGAACTCTAATAACTATTCTCAATTAGCTAGTAAAGTCACTGTGGGAAACGATATCCCACGAAAATGGCCAAATTGGTTGTCGTCGTTTGCCGCCTGGGTGCTCACGAAAAGAGGCTGGCAAGTAGAAGGCGAACTCATTAATCAGAAAAAAGCTATATTAGCGGTAGCACCGCATACATCAAACTGGGACTTCTTTATTGGCTTATTCGTGGTTTTTTCTTTCAAGTTAAACATTAATTTTTTTGGCAAACACACCATATTTAAGCCACCGCTAGGTGCTGTTGTAAGAAGGCTAGGGGGCATTCCCATTGAAAGAAGCAAAGCCCACGGCGTGGTCACCTCCATTGCGAATAAAATTAAAGAGGCTGATCAGCTTATTCTTGCTTTAGCGCCAGAAGGAACTCGTAGCCCGATTTATCCATGGAAAATGGGCTTTATGCATATAGCACAACAAGCTGAAATTCCTGTCCAAGTCATAGGTTTGGACTACGCTAGAAAAAGAATTGTATTGGGGCCAATTATTCAGAAAGTGACTAATATAGAAGAACAAATGCAAACTATTTATACGTTTTATGATAATGTTTGCGCAAAATATCCTAAAAACTGCATTATAAAGCCATAACCATTTGTGTACGTGGTATGTATGTATCAGTCTTAAATAGACTAATACAGTGCGTATTTGGTTAGGTCGCAAACATCTATTTTCGGAGCTTCACCCGTGACAAAATTGGGATTCACAACCCGTCAGGTACATTCTGATCGCATGCTAAATACCCCGGAACATGGTGGTGTACACAGCAGCACATCTAATTCGGTTCTTTTTGAGTTTAAAGATGCGCAAGGCATTATAGACGCGTTTCAAGGCAAGCGCGCCGCTCACGTCTATTCTCGTTCTTCTTCGCCTTCTGTGGCTGCACTGCAAAATATGCTCAACGATTTAGAAGGCGGAGTAGGTACGCTGTGCTACTCAACGGGTATGGCGGCCATAAGCAGTTCTTTATTCGCTTTGTTAAAGTCGGGCGATCATTTAATCGTAAGTCAATACCTTTTCGGCAACACAAGAAGCTTTTTCGAAACGATAAAAGATTTCGGTGTGCAGGTTACGTTCACTGATGTGACCGACATTCAGCAAGTTCAAGAAGCGTATCAGCCGAACACAAAAGGTGTTTACACGGAAACCGTGGCAAACCCTGTAACACAGGTCGCCGATCTTCGCGCCATTGGTCAATTCTGTGAAGAAAAGCACATGCTGTTTATGGTTGATAATACCATGACACCGCCGCCAGTTTTCTATGCTAAAGACGTTAAGGCGTCGTTGGTGTTTTGCTCGCTGACAAAATATATTGCGGGTCACGGGAATGTATTAGGCGGCGCAGTAGTCGATACGGGCAACTTCGACTGGACAAAGTTTGAGAACCTCAAGCCTGCCTATCAGGTTACAGATACAGCGCAGTGGGGCATTACCCAAATCAAAAAGAAAGGGCTTCGTGATTTAGGTGCTACATTGGCGCCACAATCAGCGACAGCTATCGCTTTGGGCATGGAAACCTTAGATCTGCGTCTATCTCGAAGTCAACACAATGCTATGCAGCTAGCAACCTTCCTAGATAATCACCCAAAAGTATCTAAAGTGTTTTATCCTGGGCTTGCCGACCATCCACAGCATTTTATGGCACGGGAATACCTAAACGATGGCTACGGTGCAATTTTAAGCTTTGATCTAATTGATGGTGCGGATCCTGTGGCGTTTCTAAACGAAATGCAGTTGGTTATTTGTGCAACGCATTTAGGTGATAATCGCACGCTGGCGCTACCTGTTGCCCCTACCATTTATTTTGAGAATACGGCAGAAGAACGTGAGCTTATGGGTATATCCGATACCATGTTACGTATTTCGGTAGGTATTGAAGATACACAAGATCTGATTGCAGATTTCGAGGCCGCGCTAAACACGATTTAGATAGCGATTAGTTGTGTTAGAGTACAGAAAAAGGGGCTTTCGCCCCTTTTTTAATTTAAGCCAGTTGCCTTTTGCTACATATCATTCAAAAAGCGTTCTCTGTAACTCATTAGTCGAAACCAAGCGTGATTTGGCCACGGATTTCACCACTAGGGAATGCGTCTGAGTGGAAGTTTGTGTAAAGACCTCCGTCAGCCATCACGCTCATTTGATCGGCCGTTAGCGTTGTATTAGCTGGCACTGACCACATACCATCGGTACTACCAGTTAGCCCCAGTAACACACCACCATTTACACCGGCTTCACCTTCGTGAATATGCGCCATACTTGCTGTCATATTGGTAATTGTTACGCTTCCTGACAATGCACCTGTAGATGTATTCAGAGTAAATGCGCCAGCACCGCTTGCCGTTGTAGTAACAGCGGGAACTTCCTGCAGGCCATCGGCAATGATGCCGTACACTTCAATGTTGTCAGGCGTAATCTGACCTCTAATTTCACCGCCAGTATTGGCTGCTGTGTGCACATTCACATAATGGCCGCCTGATAGAAGTTGCGTAGCTGTGGTTTCATCAAGCATCAAGCTACCGTCGGTCATCCACACACCAGCTGTTTCTTCACTCTCGACAAGCGCTTCTAGCACAGGACCATTTACACCGGCAAAACCAGTGTGAATGTGCGCCATAGTCGCATTTTCAATAGTGGTTACCGCCACAAGAGAAACATTGTTGTTTGTGGTATCGAAAAGAGCATAGCCAGAGCCCATTGCCGTAGTATCTACCGCTGGTACCTCTTGGCTGCCGCTTAGCGTGAATGTCACTACCGCTGTTGTGTTTGGAACTATTTGGCCACGGACTTCACCGCTAGGGTTAGCTGTGGTGTGAACATTTAGATACCATTCACCACTAATCAGTGCATCTAGGTTACTCGGTGAAATGTTAGTTTCAGCTAAAACATACGTACCATTCCCAGCATCGGTCAGCGGAAAAGCAACTGGGCCGTTCATACCAATGCCGCCATCATGCACATGTACACCAGTAACGTCAGTTAGGCCTGAAACGTCAACGCTCACACTAAATGCAGGCAAATCTTCGTCAATTTCAACCACAGCTGTCGCAGCAGACATAGTTTCAACAGCAGGTACTTCTTGTGAGCCGCTCAAGCTTACGTTGTAAGTCATGTCAGCGTTGAAAGCCGGTGGAGGTGGTGCAAGGCCATCAAGCAGCGCCAGTTGAGGCAAGTCGCCTTCCATGGCGCCGTCAAGGGCGATTGCTGTGTATATCTCACCGTTTTCTAGTGATAGTACGCCCGTTTCAATAGCGGCTGTTTTAGTGCCCGTTGGTGTTACCGTTACCACATAGTCACCTTCCGCCAAGCTTACGTAGCCAGTTTCAACAAGCTCACCCGTTTCATAGGCAATATCTGCAAATGCTGGATCAACCGCATCAATTTCACCATCTGCAGTTACGTATATATCTACGTTACCTGCTGAAGGTGAAGCATGTACGATTCGTACTTTTGCTTCTGTCGCAATTGAGCGAGGCATATCAACTAATACGTCTAATTCTGGGGCAGAAAGTACGTTGTTTGCAATGGCGGTATAAGACATGCCTATCTCTAGCGTCAACTCAGCATCGTCAATTGCTACAACACTGTTGTCGTTATCGGCTACAACATCAATTAAGTAATCACCTTCCGCAACAGACAAATAGTCTGTGGTTCGGGGGAACTGAATGCCGTCTACTAGCACAATCTCGTTGTTAGCAATAACGTCCACCGCTGGTGCATCGCTGATACCATGCACCACGCGTATTTCGGCTCCCGCTTCAGCATCCCAAATTTTGAAACTACTGTCACCGTCTGCAGCTAAAAGCGTAACGGGTGAATCACCGGTTCCCACATTGTTAGTTGCAGCAATAAGCAAATCAGCACCGTCTGCAAGGTTAACTGTACCAGAGTCGTATACTACAGTGGTTTCGCCCGCTGGCGTAATTCGAATTTGATAATCGCCCGCGGGTACTTGAATCAAGTCTGTTGCGTCAGTAAATTCAGCTGTGACGAGTGGCTGTTCAGCGGTAATATCTGCTTCTGGCGCAGTAACATAGATATCAACCATTGGCGCCATAGATGCTGCATGAACAATCTGTACTTGCGCGTTGCCAGCATCAACCGCAGTTTCCATACTCGTTACTGTTAACAGCGACAATGTTTCATCGCCAACATTACCCACAGCAAAAATATCGTAATTCACATCTGCTTCTAACGTAACGTCGGCCTGCAGTACTTCAGCGTTTTCACCAGGAAGAATACCAGTTACCCCAATGTCGTACGTACCCGTTTCAACTTCAAAACGCGATGAAGCGACCTGGTAATCTACATTTTCCAAACCATTCAGAATTGCGTCGTTAGCGGTGACATTGACCATGGGAGCGTCAGATGCTGCGTGAACAACACGAACGTTTGAATACTCAATAACGGGGGCGGGGACTTCAACGACTTCATCATCGTCATCATCAGAGCAACCTATTAAAAATAGTGGTAGTATTGAACATGCAAGGAGCGCTTTGGTCCTTCTCATTTTTTGTATCCTCTTAATTGTGTTGTGGCAAACTCGGTTACGCTGACCAAATAAGAGAAGATCAACCTCCTTGCAACATTAATTCAATGTAATGTTTTCAAAAAATTTACAATAATCATTTTCCTCGCCATTTTTGTCCTACAAAATAGAACGAAGCCTTCATGTTTTTGATATTTTCATTCAGCCTATTTGCATTAACATAGCTATACGTTATCGAAACAACAAATATTGGAGTTCGGCATGAAAAAAGTACTGGCTATATTTTCCAGCCTAAATGGCAACCAAGGCAATTCTTCAAAGCTTGCAAACGAGTACCTTTCAAAAATCGAGAATGACGGTTCTGTGCACATTAACCGCGTGGATGTAGCCTCTCTGGCACTGCCTCATTTAACAGGTGAAGAAATGCAGGCGTGGATGACTGAGGCGTCTGAGCGAAATGAATCACAACAGGCATTGGCAAAAGTCTCTGATGACATTGTTGAAGCAGTAAAAGCGGCTGACGAAATAGTGCTAGCCGTGCCAATGTACAACTTTGGCATCCCATCGAGCTTAAAAGCTTACTTCGACCGTATTGCAAGAGCTGGTATAACATTTAAGTATACCGAGACAGGTCCTGTCGGATTGCTAGAGAATAAATCAGCTACTGTTTTTGCCGCGCGTGGTGGTGTGTATGCAGGTTCAGACTTTGATACGCAAACGCCGTATTTAAAACACTTTTTAAATTTCGTTGGCATCAGTGACGTAAAATTCGTTTACGCTGAAGGACTTAACATGGGCGAAGAGCAAGCAAACAAGGCTTTTTCTGAAGCAAGCGAAAAAATTATTGAACTAACCAACAACTAAACACACTAAATTAATGCAGTTAGCTAAAACGTAGGAAGTATGTTTTCAGCTAAAAGTGTGTTCCAAGTTGAGTGTGCTTGATTGCCCCGCGTGTTACGCGGGGCTTTTTTATGCGCGGCTTTTAGATTCTCGTTTGGTGTGACCTATAGGCAGCGTTGATATTGGTGGTTTTATTCGCTTTTGAGGAGTGCCTCTATGTCAGCGATAAAAGCCGGGTCAGTGGGCTTTGTTGAACTAGAGTAGTGGGTTATTTGCTTACCGGAACTGTCAATAAGGTACTTGTTAAAGTTCCAAGATGGCGCTTTGCCGGTGGCTGTTTTAAGCATTCTATACATAGGATCGGCGTCTTCACCTTTTACCGATATTGGTTCAAACATCGGAAACTTTACGCCATAAGTCAATTCACACAGTTCTGCCGTTTTGCCTTCATCGTTATCTTCTTGGTTAAAATCGTGCGACGGGAAGCCAAGCACTACAAAATCTTTGTCTTTGTAGTCACTATAAAGGGCTTCTAAACCTTCAAATTGTGGCGTGTAGCCGCAATAGCTGGCTGTGTTCACCACTAAAAGGGTCTTTCCGGCATATTCGTTACACAAATTCACCGTTTCTTGTGAGTTGAGCTTACGCTTCATAAATTTGAGTACGCTGGGGCACTCGCTCGCAAAGCTAGGAGTCGTGAAAAAGCTGAGCGCAAGCAACGCAGGTACAAAACCTTTCGCTTTCATAGTGTTTTACCTCATCAGTGAATTTTTGTTATTTTGTTCAGGCCGACAGACCAGTTTCACAACCATAAACGCTGAGGGTTTACGTTTGGTTCACTATCTCAATCGATGAACGTTAGCGTATTAGTAACTGCTCTGCGTATAATGTTAACGTTTTTTACATAACAACGACTTAAAATAATGAAAAAATACTCTTCTTTACTCATCGCGGCTAGCGTTACTTTTGCGCTGAGCGGATGTGCAAGCACTACTAACGAACCATCTAGCCAAGCAGCGTCTACATCGCTTCCTGCTGCCACTGTCCAGCAAACCGTTACACCAGATGTCGCGCCTCAGAACAGCGCGAAAAATGGTGAAATTACTTTAAAGCAAATAATGTCAGACCCTCAATGGATGGGCGCGCTACCCGAAGGTATGGGGTGGTCGGTCAATGGCGATAAAATTGTTTTTGAAAAAGAAAGACAGAATAGCGCGTTAACAGATGTTTATGTTGCTGAACTCTCAAACCCTGCAAATGCCGTAAAGGCGCCATTGTCAGATTTACACAAGTATCGTTTTGACGAACGTGTAGTAAGAAATGATGGTGTAATTGCTTATTCATTTGAAGACAGTGTTTATGTGCAATTTACCAACGGTGAAACCGTGCGTATCGCGCGTGGCGGGAATGCGCTGTCAACACTTTCATTTATGACTGATGGCCGCTTAATGGCGTTAAGCGGTAACAAATTTATTGCTATAGACCTATCTAACGGCACTCGCGAAGAATTGTTGAGTTGGGAGTTTAGCGACGAACCCAATGCGGTTGAGCCACCTAAAGATTATATTGCCGAGCAGCAACAGTCGCTGGTGGAATACATCAAACTACAGCGCAAAAACAGAAAAGAAAAAGACGACGCTCAAAAAGCGTTGGCCAAAGAAAACAGCAGTGTAGCACCTACACCGTTTTACTTTGATAAGTCGCATCGGTTAGCGGGTATCAGCGTCTCACCTGCGGGTAACTTCGCAGTAGTAGCAACCACGGAAAGTAAGCCAACCCGCGATGATAGCGACATCATGCCGCATTACATCCAAGAAGACAGCCGTATTGCCGCGAAACCCGTACGCCAACGTGTTGCAGATGCAGAATCGGTAAATCATGAACTGTGGCTGCTTAATTTGAAAACTGGCGAGAAGAGTGAACTTAAATACTTTAATTTGCCTGGGTACAATGACGACGTACTTGCAGATGTAAAAGAAGAAAACGCGAAAGCAAAAGGCGAGACCTATGAAGTTAATCGCCTGCCTCGCGATATTACCTTGCTGCAAAGCTGGTACTGGACCAAGCCTTCGATCCGCTGGCACAAAAACGGTAACGCCGTTGCCGTTATGCTAGAAGCGTGGGACAACAAAGACCGCTGGATCGCTACGGTCGACTTAGCGAATAAAACGCTGGAAAACCAACATCGGCTTCATGACGATGCGTGGGTAAACTACCGTTTCAATGCGTTTGATTGGCTAAATGACAGCGAAACGCTTTACTATCAGTCTGAGCATACGGGTTACTCTCATTTATACATTCAAAAGCCTGGCGAGAAACCTGTCGCGCTAACCAGCGGCCGTTTTATTGTTGACGATTTAACGCTTTCTAGCGATGACAACTATATCTACTTTACAGCTAACATGGAGCACCCAGGGCTTTACGAAGTTTATCGTGCTGATTTGAGTGACAATACCATCGATACCATGACTGATTTGAATGGTGTGACAGACTATTCACTTAGCCCTGATGGTAAAAACTTGCTGCTAAGCCATAGCAAGGTGAATCAACCACAAGAGCTTTACATTAAGCCAGCAAACGAAGCAACAGCGGCAAAGCAAATCACGCAAAGCGCCAGTGCAGATTTTAATGCTCTTCCATGGGCGGTGCCTAACATCGTTGCTATTGAATCGTCGCATACCGATGCACCTATTTACGCTCGAGTATATTTACCGGAAAATTACGACAAGACGGCACCAAATAAAGCGGTAGTGTTTAATCACGGTGCAGGCTACTTGCAAAACGCCCACATGGGGTGGTCTGGTTACTTTAGAGAATACATGTTCCATAGCATGCTCGTGCAGCAAGGCTATGTCGTACTAGATATGGACTATCGCGCTAGTGCTGGTTACGGACGTGATTGGCGAACCGCTATTTATCGTCAAATGGGTACGCCTGAAGTGCAGGATTTGCGTGATGGTGTTAACTGGCTTGTTGAAAATGCAAATGTAGATCGTGAACGCATTGGCACATACGGCGGCTCATACGGCGGCTTCTTAACCTTTATGTCTATGTTTACCGCGCCAGATCTGTTTGCGGCAGGTGCAGCACTTCGTCCGGTAACTGACTGGGCCCATTACAACACGCCATATACGGCAAACATACTCAATACGCCTGATATCGATCCCATCGCGTTTGAGCGTAGCTCGCCGATTTATTTTGCCGATGGACTAGAAAAGCCTTTGCTTATCAATGCGCCAATGGTTGATGACAATGTGTTTTTCCACGACACCGTGCGATTGGTACAGCGTCTTATCGAACTTGAGAAAGAAGATTTTGAAACGGCCATTTATCCGGTAGAGCCACATGGCTTTGTGCAGCCAAGCTCGTGGCTAGATGAATACCGCCGTATCTATAAGTTATTTGAAGAAAACTTATAAGCAAAGCCTTTACTTGAATCGCCCAACGTCTAAGAAGCGCTGGGTTGCTCATAAAGTAATAGGCATACAGCAAAAGGCCCAAATTCAATGAATTCGGGCCTTTTTTTAAATCTTCTTTTTTTGCTTCAGCATATTTTATCTGTTTTAACGAATTAAAATGCGCAAAAAGAGTGACGCTATATCGCTCGAGTTTCTAATTTCTTTTCGCCGTAATAAACATCAGTAAAAAGATTGCGATACCCGTAAGCGCGCCGAATAAATGCGCATCTACGGCTACTTTTGCGTCAATCAGGTTTGCAACTTGTTCGCTGCTACCGTCAATTTGTTCGTATCCCACTTTAATCGCTAACCCAATAAGTAGTAACCAACCCGACTTCATCTTTTCCTTAATATCAATACAGGCGCCCCATGCGAAAATACCGTGTAGTGCACCAGATAAACCTGCATACCATATTAGATCTGGAGAGAAAAAATAAAGCCCGACACTCGTTCCTAAGCAGCACCATACAAAAACTTTTAAGTACAAACCAATGCGATAATGCTCACCGTGTAGAGCCCACAACAGCGCTAGACCTGCTAGATTTAAAAGTAGGTGGTAGCCATTGGTATGAACAATATTTCCGCTGACTATTCGCCAAGTTTCTAGACCTTGAATGGCGTACCTGTCGTAAGCCAAAAAATTGCCAGACACGGGCTCAAAGAAAAATGCGACAACGGAGCATAGCGCAATAAATAAAGGACCAGCGCTATACTTAAGCGAAAACGGCAGTGACATCATCAGTGTTAGTTATTTTTGAATTTAGAATTTGCTGGCTATGATACAGAAATTGCCTACAGGGTGAAAACTGAAGTACGCCCAAAATAAAAAGACGACAGTTAAGGAGTAATTATGTCTTACATTATTACCGAAACAAATCAGCAATGCTTAACCATTACGCTTAACCGAACCGACAAGAAAAATGCGTTAACACGGGACATGTACCAAGAAATGGCGAATGCCATATTAGGTGTTAATAACGATGGTTTAACGAAAGTGGTGGTGATTAAAGGCGCGGGCGATTGTTTTACTGCAGGAAATGACATTGGAGACTTCGCACAGCAACAAGATCACGCTCAGGTGCCAGAAACAGCTGCCTTTATGCGAGCTTTGGCTGCATGTAATTTACCGGTTATTGCACAAGTTCACGGATTAGCAGTGGGCATAGGCACAACGCTTTTACTACACTGCGATTTTGTCTACGCCACTCCAGATACCCGATTTGTTCTACCATTCATCAACTTAGGGCTTGTTCCTGAATATGCATCAAGTTATCTTTTGCCTAAGGTCGCGGGTCATATAAAGGCGGCAGAGTGGCTAGTGCTGGGCGAACCCTTTACCTCTGCTGATGCCTATCAATTTGGTATTCTGACAAAAATTGTCGACGCTCACGAAATAGATCAAACGGTTCAAACTACGGTAGAGAAACTCGTCGCTAAGCCTTCATTTTCGCTTAGACAAACAAAAGCGCTATTAAAAGGTGACGGAGAGCGAACAAACCAACAAATGAACGAAGAGTTTGATATATTTTTAGAAGCGTTGGGCACAACCGCAGCTCAAGAAGCGTTTGATGCGTTTCTTAAAAAACGCCCAATAAACCCCGAAAAATTTAAATAAGAGGAAGTATTATTTTGAGACGCAGTGCTTTTTTCAGAGCTTCAGTGGTAACTCTTGCATTATCTAGCTGTTTTATTTTTGGTGCGAACGCGAAGCAAACACGTGAAGTCGGAGAACCAGAAGCGGCAACAGGCTACATAGAGAAAAAGGCATTTGAAGCCGAAGATTATATGGTTGTAGCGGCAAATCCCTATGCGTCTTGGGCGGGAAAGAATATTTTAGAAAAGGGCGGAAGTGCGATCGATGCAGCGGTAGCTGTGCAATCGATGCTTTCGCTGGTTGAACCACAATCGTCAGGTATTGGTGGTGGTGCGTTTATCCTTTATTGGGATAATAAGAACAAAGTACTTCACACCTTTGACGGCCGTGAAACAGCACCGAAAGCTGTTAATTCTCATTGGTTTATTGAAGGTAATAAGCCAATGCGCTGGTTAGATGCCGTAGTTGGCGGTAAGTCGGTAGGCGTGCCTGGTGCAGTAAAAGCGTTAGAAATGGCGCAGGGCGAGTTCGGTAAGCTTCCTTGGAATACGCTTTTTGATGATACAATCAAAACAGCTGAAGACGGCTTTAAAGTATCGCCGCGTTTAGCCAAACTTGTTGCATTAGACTATCACCCTGGTCTTAAAACTTTTCCTGCAAGTTCTACTTATTTCTTCCCTGCAGGCCTGCCGTTAAAAGAAGGCACGGTTAAGAAAAACAAAAAGTTAGCTAAAACCTTAAGAGGTATTGCAGAAAAGGGCAGCGACTATTTATTGAAAGGCGAGGTCGCTGAAAAAATAGTAAAAGCGGTAAACAGCGCAGAAATCAATCCAGGTCAAATGACATTAGAAGACTTAGCAAGCTACGAGCCTGTAAAGCGTGAACCTGTTTGTGGGTTATATCACGAAAAGCGTATTTGCGGTATGGCACCGCCTAGCTCTGGTGGTGTGAACGTTTATCAAATTCTTAAAATGTTAGAGGGTTTTAACCTTAGTCAGTATGCGCCAGATTCAGTAGAGTTTGCGAATTTGTACACGCAGGCAAGTGCGCTTTCGTATGCCGATCGCGAGAAGTTTATAGCAGATAGCGATTTTACTAACCTACCATTTGCGGCCATGATCAACACAGCATATCTTGAGCGCCGGGCTGAAAATATTGCTGTTGACAAAGCGTGGCGTCGCAAGCGCGCGGGTAATCCGTACGCTGATGCGAATGTTGCGCTTGGTATGTCAATGGAACTGCCCAATACCTCACACGTTTCTATAGTAGACAAAGAGGGCAATGCAGTATCAATGACAACCAGCATTGAATTTATGTTTGGTTCTGGGATTATGGTAGAGGGCTTCCTGCTTAATAACCAACTTACCGACTTTTCATTTTCGCCAACTAAAAACCGCTTTCCTGTACCAAATCGCGTAGAGCCTGGTAAACGCCCTAGAAGCGCGATGAGCCCAACGATGGTGTTCGACAAAGAAGGGAACTTAGAGGTTGTTGTAGGCTCGCCGGGCGGCTCTAGAATTGTGAGCTATGTCGCTCAAACCCTAATTGGTGTTTTAGACTTTGGCTTAGATATTCAGCAGGCCATCAACTTACCTAAAATCACTAATAGAAACGACTACACGGCGTTAGAGAAGGGCACGCCAATAGCTGAGCTTGAAGAGCCGTTAAAGGCACTCGGCCATAACGTCAAAGTAGTAGATTTAAACAGCGGTCTTCACGGAATCCAGTTTAAATCAGGTAAATTAATTGGCGGCGCAGATCCTCGCAGGGAAGGCATTGCAGTCGGGCGCTAATATTGCGTTTTCCTATATAAAACAAGATGCAGCACTAGACTGTTGCTTGAGTGAAAGCGGAAGGTTAAATATCTTCCGCTTTTTTGTTTGCGCCGGGAAGTGTGAATAGAATAGTTGGCTCTTTCTAGTTTCTGCTTTTTAGATTCCTTCTACTCCATAAATAGCCATCAGATGGTAATATAGCCCTCAAGGTAAGACACCGCTTGGCCAGAAATATGCACGCGATCAACTGCTACTTCACATTTTACTGTACCACCTCGTTTAGATGCTTGATAAGCCATAAGCTTTGACCGTCCTAACACTTTTGCCCAATACGGTGCCAACCCCGTGTGGATTGAACCGGTAACCGGGTCTTCATCGCCGCCGTTCGCAGGCCAGAAATAACGAGATACGAAGTCAAACTGAGTACCCGGTGCTGTCACTACCACATCATAGGGTGCAAGTGTTTTTAGTTGTTCGCTGTCTTGAATTACACTTAAAACGTCGTCTTCGTCGGGATAAACAGCAAAATACGCTTGGTCATTTTTTAAAACATTTTGGGGCTTGATGGAAAGTCCTCGCAGTAATGCTTCAGGCACGTCATCTACAGGGTGAGGCATTCTATTAGGGAAATCCATTTGAATGAATCCGTCGTCTTTCTTAACGACTTTCATCATCCCCACCGATTTAGCGAAAAGCGAAATGTGCGGTAGTTGGTAATTTTCGCTAAATATAACAAATGCAGATGCCAGCGTTGCATGCCCGCAAAAGTCGATTTCAGTTATTGGCGAAAACCAGCGTATAGCAAATACGCCGTTGTCATCTTCTACTAGAAATGCGGTTTCTGAAAGGTTATTTTCAGCAGCGATTTCTTGCATTTTTTCATCGCTAAGCCATTTACCCGTTATAACTACAGCAGCAGGATTTCCTTTAAACCTTACGTTAGTAAATGCATCAACAACGTTTATTTTAATTTTCATCAGAATGCGCTTTTTTTAATATTCTTTCTAGCTCGGGTTTAATTGTCATTACCTTAAATGGGCTCACATTGGTACCGCCCGTATTTCCCGTAGGCACTAAACCAAAAGTGGTTTTTGTTGCAGCACCAGCAATTCTGAAAAGCTGACCAAAAACTTCACCAATTTTGCCTTGTTTCACTGCCCATAAAAGCATTTGAACGTGTACTTTTACGTGTAGCCTTGTAGACGCTTGACCAAGAACGTGGGCATTTTCCAAATGAGCGAAGGCTTCAGCCTCGTTTCCGTAATTTTGCTCAGTGCGGGCTAATACCAACTCATCTTCAACATAAGGGCGGATGTTTCGCGTAAAGATTTTTGCTTTCAACATGGTGTAAGCACCTTTTATTGAGGTTGATTTAAACCAAGATCTTTTTGCATTTTCTTGGTTAACCCTAAAGATACTAGCTTAAACGACGCGCTTAAATAATATTCTAATGCCTCATCTTCATTACTGTCGCAATTGTACTGCTGTATCCACTTCATTCCACGACTAGCGAGATAAGGCGCAGGCCGATAGCCAGGCTTTTCTTCCAGAAAATAATAGTTTTGCTCAGACGTTTTAAAGGTAAAAGCAGGGCGCCCGTCCTTGCCAATGCTTCCAATAGCAAAGACTTTACCACCAACCTTCCACACTTCTGAATTTCCCCACTGAACGACATGAGTAGTGTGGGGGAGTGCTTTGCAAAAATGATTAAATTCGTCAAGGGTCATAGGCATTCGTTTAACTAGTTGTCAAAGCATGAGTCATCGATCTTTATCATAACACTATATGTCGCTGTCACTACGGTGCTTTCCCAGTGACCGAAGGCAACGTGTTAAGCGCCATGTTATGTCTCATAGCTGTTCGAAGTACCATTTTGCTTGTTTCCATTCTAAGTCTTGCTCCATGTGCCAATCAAAAGGTCTGGGATATTTCTGATTGTCGATTATATCCTGAAGGTATGCATGAGCTATTTCCGGGTCATAGACACGCCATACTAAGCGGCGAGTTTTATTCCAAGTTTCGCGAACAAAAAACAATGCATTCCCGCCTGACTTAATATCCTCATCGAGTTTGTCACAAAATGAGTCGACGACTTGCCTTTCTTCTTCGGATGGCATTCCATTATCGATAATATCCGTAAAGTCGATTATGATGGAAAGATGCCAGCCAAAAACTCCTTTGTGTTCGAAACCTTTGAGCGCAGAATTCAACACTCCAATGCATGGAAGTTTGTCCGCTTCCCACTCCATGACAGTGTAAGTTTCTTCCGGTAGTGTTACTCGCGCTTTGTTTTCCTTAACCAGTTGATTTTTCTTCTTTCCAAAGAACCTACTTAACATGGTTTTCCTCCTGAAATATAACACGCGCATAAAGAGCAAAATATGTGGGCTATAATACTAAGCGAAGCGCAGGGAGCCTGCGTGTATGCGCCCCAGCGAACGCAGTGAATGTGTTAATTGGGTTGTTATGTGCGTAGTTTTATAAGAGCAAAGCGCTCTTGCTTTTCCAAAGCAAATCCAATCATAAGTACCATACAAGCCCCCATTGGTATCCAAGTTGTACCTGCGAACAAAACCAGTGAAAGGCCACAGGAAAAAGCAATCAGCCACTTTACAGGGCGGGGCAATCGAAAATATGAAACTGTGAATAGTGTCGGCTTGTTAATGTAGAAAGCAATAAGCCCGATTAATAGGACTGTGAAGAGAAGATAACCAATAACTGCAGAATCCATTCGCTGTACTCCCAAAGTAGGTTTTAGCCTAAGTCTAAATTAAATCTGATTATGATCAAATGTTCAATAGCACATAATTTTAAGCTCAGGGGGGCTAGCGTGTGGGCTAAAATTGGAGCGAAGCGACTGAGCCCAAGTGTTATTGCCCCAGGGAGCTTGCGACCGACTATAGCGGGTTGTTAGGCAACTTTGCTCATATTAAACCTTCGGATTTTATTTAATTGAAGCTTCAATTTCTCCAGCCCAAACCTCGTGTAAACTACCCCACTTCTCCTTTACCTGATACACGATACTACCTGTTGTTATTATTGTACTTCCAATATTGATATACGTTACTTCACCAGGCTTCAATGTAACTGCTCCATATTTTGCAACACTTTCTGTTAAGATAATTATTTCTCTATCCTTAATTAAAGAATGAGCCTGTGGGAATAAAATTGTGGTATTACCCTTCAACATCGATGCAAGGTTTTTAGTTAATACAGTTTGTTCTTTGTCACCTATATTTTGAATATAAATTCTTAGTTGTTTTGAAGCCCGGCTTCTGTCGGTAAGCAATTCTAAATCAGCAGAAATTGCATTAAATGGAAAGAATAATATAAGCCAGAATAGATGTTTCATAATTTAGATTGACCTTGTTGCCTAACTTTTCAATAACGGGCACAGGCACGTGGTGCATAATGGCGAAGCCGCCCTGCGTGTATGCGTCCCAGCGAACGAAGTGAGTGAGTTTATTGAGTTGTTATATGCGTTGCTCATTTAAACCACTCGTCTTTGTGAGACTTGATTGTAACTTCGTCGACCTCTGGAAGTTCGCTTAACTTTAAGCCACATGAATTACATGAGACGGCCCACATACCTGATTTTGAATAAAAACTACCGTTGAATATGATGTTTAACAAGGAATAAAAGCGTTTACCACAACGTGGGCAGGTTGATAACGACAGTCGAAGCAATAAAAAGAGAAAAAGGTAGATGAATAGTAGGGCAATGAATCCTAGTGGCGGAAATAATAAGCCAAGAAAGATACCTATTGATACTAAATAAAAGCATGGCCAGCGAGCAGCATGTACGTTGTCAGAACGAAGCTTGATTTTTCTTAGACCAGCGAAATATTCTTCCATGAGTTAAGTACCAATTAGCATATAACAATTTAGTGTAAGGAAAAAATCCTTTATGCAAATCGGAAAACATCCGTATATCAGTTTTGTGTTGTTTTAAGTTATCACCCTAAAACAACACATTAAACAAAAAATAAATGTATCCGAGCTCAAAATCTGGAAAACATCCTTTTTATTTTTGCTTATCACAAAATTGGCGAGTTCTTAATATAAAAAACAGAATTTACTTGTTATAAATAGGCGTCAGGGTGAATCTTGTTTACCTTCCATTCACCGTCTTCTTTGATCAAATCAAGGCTTCTTAAGTCTTCTACTTTGTCACCATTGTAATTGCCGCTTAAAAATACGGTAATGGTCGATTTTTCTGAAAACTCGTTTCTGCCTATTTTACCTGCACTTTGCGGAGTTACTGTTACCGTGTCGTACTTCAAATTAAGCAGATGGCGCTGAACATTGCTATTCGTGTGATATCGCGTGAGTATGCGTGACATTTTTTCGCTGGAAAGTTGAATAGCTGTGTCTAAATTATCGTCTTCGTAAACACTTTTTAGGAACATCACTGTGGTGTATTCAGGTGTGCTCTCATCAAGCATACCGTAACGTCCAATGCCTTCTTTCTTTTCACCACATGCCGTTAAAATCAAAACTGTAAAAAGCCCGAAAAGGGCGTACCACATACACGTTTTCATTTGGGTTACCTTAATATAAAGAGGTCCGTTTCTTATTGATAGTTTCATATCTTTACGAAGTCAACTAATCGACTGCGTAGATGTTTGCAAAGCGGATTATTCACAAAAATCAGTGTAAAAGCAAAGGGGCATAAAATGCCATTTAGCTATCGCTTTAAATTGATTAAATTTGATGCATAAAAAAACGAGGCGCTAGGCCTCGTCTTCAAATTAACAAACTATCAAGAAAGCTATTGAACTTCTTCTTGTTCGTCGAACGCACCTGCAAACAGAGGGCTGCTTAGGTAACGTTCTGTGCCGCTTGCTAGAAGTACTACAACCACTTTGTCTTTGTTTTCTGGGCGTTCGGCAAAACGCTTAGCGGCAACAACGGCTGCACCAGAAGAAATACCAGCAAGAATACCTTCGTCGGTCATTAGCTTGCGCGCCATGTCCATACACTCTTCGTTGGTAACTTGCTCAACTTCGTCAATTAAGTCCAAATCTAGGTTACCTGGAATGAAGCCTGCGCCAATACCTTGAATTTTGTGTGGACCTGGAGTGAGCTCTTCACCCGCAAGCGCTTGCGTAATTACTGGTGAGTCTGTTGGCTCAACGGCAATTGAAGTGATCGCTTTACCTTTCGTATTTTTAAGGTAGCGACTTACACCCGTGATAGTACCGCCCGTACCCACACCAGCTACGAATGCATCTACTTTACCGTCTGTATCTTCCCAAATTTCAGGGCCGGTGGTTTTTTCGTGTATAGCTGGGTTTGCCGGATTGTCGAACTGTTGAAGCAATACGTATTTGTCTGGATCTGATGCCACAATTTCTTGTGCAGCGGCAACGGCACCTTTCATGCCCTTAGGCGCTTCAGTAAGAACAAGGTTTGCGCCCAAAGCTTTTAGAAGTTTGCGACGCTCAAGGCTCATGCTGCTAGGCATGGTTAGCGTTAGCTTATAACCGCGAGACGCTGCAACAAACGCCAAAGCGATACCTGTGTTACCACTGGTCGGCTCTACAATTTCTTTACCTTCGGTAAGGACACCGCGCTTTTCAGCATCCCAAATCATGTTCGCGCCAATACGGCACTTAACGCTGAAGCTTGGGTTACGCGATTCAATTTTTGCGTATACATTACCTGATGTTACGCGATTTAGCTTAACTAGTGGCGTGCGGCCAATAGATAGGGAATTGTCGTCAAATACGTTCATTATAAATCCTTACCTCGTTCCTTATTTTATAGGAAACCCCGTCTGTCGTGATCTGTACGACCTTTTTAATAGTTAATAATTCAACGCGTGTGATAGTTAATAATTCACAGCCTGAATTAGGGGATTTCGTCATACCCCTATATCATTGGTCCCAATCAGTAAAATGCAAAGTGCTTTTTAGCTATATGTTATATCTATGGGCAATCATGAGAAGGCCTTGATATTATAGTTAAAATTACGAAGACGAAAAATTATACGGAGTACAACAATAATGGCTTTTAGTGGCACGTCTAATTATATCGCAACCAAAGACCTACAACTGGCGGTTAATGCCGCTATTACGCTAGAGCGCCCGCTTCTAATTAAGGGCGAGCCGGGTACAGGTAAAACCATGCTTGCTGAAGAATTGGCCGAGAGTTTAGGTACTGAACTAATTCAGTGGCACATTAAATCAACCACGAAAGCGCAACAGGGTTTGTATGAATACGACGCAGTATCACGTCTTCGCGACTCTCAACTTGGTGATGACCGTGTCCACGATATCAGTAACTACATCGTCAAAGGGAAATTGTGGGAAGCGTTTAGCGCAGAAAAGCGCCCGGTACTACTGATTGACGAAATCGACAAAGCAGACATTGAGTTTCCCAACGATTTACTACTAGAGCTCGATAAAATGGAGTTCTTCGTATACGAAACTCAAGAACGCGTAGTCGCGAAGCAGCGTCCTATTGTTATTATTACATCGAACAATGAAAAAGAGCTGCCAGACGCTTTCTTGCGCCGTTGTTTCTTCCACTACATTCAGTTCCCGAATCCAGAGGAAATGCAAGAAATCGTTAACGTACATTTCCCAGATTTAAAGAAAAAGCTGCTTGATGAAGCGTTAAAGGCCTTCTTTGAAATTCGCGATGTACCAGGGCTTAAGAAAAAACCTTCTACCTCTGAACTTATCGACTGGCTTAAGCTTTTGGTTGCTGAAGATATTCCACCAGAAGCGCTTCACTCAAAAGACGGAAAAGCTGCTATTCCACCGCTTTACGGGGCACTACTTAAAAACGAACAAGACATACATTTGTTTGAAAAACTGGTCTTTATGGCGCGTCGCTAATGCTTATTCAGTTTTTTTATACACTGCGAAAATATCAGGTTAAAACCACGCTGCGTGAGTTGCTGGATTTGCTTAGTGCGCTAGAAAAGCACGTGGTGTATGCCGACATCGAAGCGTTCTACAGTTTGTCGCGTACCATAATGGTTAAGGATGAAACTCAGTACGATAAGTTCGACAGGGCATTTGCTGAATATTTTGAAGGTGTTGAATCTATCGATTTGTTCGGTAAAGACATTCCCGAAGAATGGCTTCGCAAGGAAATTGAGAAAAACTTGAGCCCAGAAGAGCGCGAGGCGCTCCGTAAGGCGGGCGGTCTCGACGAACTGATGGAAACGTTGAAGAAACGCTTAGAAGAACAAGAAAAGCGTCACCAAGGTGGAAATAAATGGGTGGGCACCGGCGGAACATCGCCGTTTGGCGCTTATGGCGACAATCCCGAAGGTGTGCGAATAGGGCAAAAGGGAAATAGAAAGTTTTCGGCAGTAAAAGTGTGGGATAAACGCGAGTTTAAAAACCTAAGTTCTGATGTAGAACTGGGTACGCGTAACATAAAAGTGGCCCTTAGGAAGCTACGCAAGTTTGCTCGCACCGGCGCCAGTGAGCAGCTAGATGTACCAACCACCATAGGTGAAACCGCTAAAAAAGGCGGTTTACTTGATATCCACATGGCACCAGAGCGTCATAATGCGGTAAAAGTGTTGATGTTTTTTGATGTGGGTGGCTCTATGGACCCACACGTAAAGAGCACCCAGGAGCTTTTTTCAGCGGTACAAAGCGAGTTTAAATATCTTGAGTACTTTTACTTTCATAACTGTGTATACGAGGAAGTGTGGAAAGATAACCTTCGTCGCAATAAAGAACGCATTCCTATTTGGGATATCATTCATCGCTACGGAAAAGACTACAAGGTTATTTTCGTAGGTGACGCTACCATGGGGCCGTATGAAATAACGTATCCAGGTGGCAGTGTAGAGCATTGGAATGAAGAGCCGGGCAGTGTGTGGATGCAGCGTTTATTGAACCACTTTAACAACGCTGTGTGGCTTAATCCGCAAGCTGAGAATTACTGGCCTTATTATTCGTCTATCAAAATTATTCGTGAAATTATGGAAGACAGAATGTATGGGCTTACGCTTGAAGGGTTAACGGCTGCTATCAAAGGGCTTAGCAGAAGCCGCTAAGCCCTTTGAGGTGTAACGTTTTATTTCTTTGATATAACGGATGTTGAATTGAAGTCGGAAAATTATGCCGTAGCACTTGTAGTGTTGGCGGGCGGAAAGAGCGCTCGCTACAAGGGTAATAAGCTTTTATCGGAACACCCAATTTCTGCGCTTTCTCTTATACAACACAGTGTGGGAGAGGTAGTGAGTGCGCGCAATGACTTAGCGTTAACTAGTGAATTACCCATTACTGTTGTTACGGGTAAATGGCATGATTCCGTAAATACGCAGCTAAAACACTCTCCATGTAAGGTTTCTGAACTACCCATCAGTATCGTTGACAACGCTAATTGGGATGAAGGCCTTGCATCAAGTATTCGCACTGGACTCACGCATCTTTTAAGCCTTTCATCACTGTCAAAATCAGTATCCCCGACAGCAAAGGGCTTGTGTACAAGACCTACTCATGTGCTGTTCACGTTGGCCGATTTGCCGAGTCTTAATGCACAAGACTTCGTTCGCCTAATTAACACTTCTTATGCGAACCCTAACCACATAGTGTGCAGTGAATGGCGCATGCAGGGAGAAAACAATAGTCGATTGACCGTGCCTGCTATTTTCCCGGAAGCGGTTTTTGGTGAACTGCTAGCGCTTAGTGGCGATATGGGGGCCAAGCCGGTTATTAAGAAGTATGCGAAATTAGGTAGGGTAACGGCTGTGTCTATACCTAACGCACAATTTGATATAGACACGCCACAAGACTGGGACAAACTAAAAAGTAGGGGGTAACTGCTTTGGTTCAATTGAACGGTTATGCACTCGCGATACGATGCACCGCACTGGGCCTTTGGATGTAAAGAAGGCGTGCACCTAGCATAACAGCTGCAGCACTCAATCCTACAATAAAGCCAATCCAAAACCCTGCTGCGGCCATTGGTTCTGCCGTTATCCAGTTTGTTCTACCTAAAATAACGCCTGTAGGTAGACCTATTAACCAGTAGGACACAAAGGTAATAATAAACATCGCTGTTGTGTCTTTATAGCCGCGTAATGCATTAGCCGAAATCACCTGAACCGCATCAGACAATTGGAATAATGCCGCATAAATCAATAACGCATTCGCCAAGGTATATACAGCTTCGTCACTGGTGTACAGGCCAATGATGAATCCCTTTGCTAACAGGGTGAAGCTAGCCGTACACGCAGCGGTGAAAAAACCGATCAGAATAGCGGTTCGAGCTGCAATTTTTGCCTGTCGCGGGTTATTTTGCCCTATGCGATAGCCAATGCGAATGGCTGCTGCCATACCAATGCTCATAGGAAACATGAACATAAGGGCCGAGAAATTCAGTGCGACTTGGTGGGCCGCTACCGTTGTGGCACCAAAAGGGGCTAATAACAATGCAACCAGTGAAAACAGCGTCACTTCAAACAGGATAGTCATGGCAATGGGTAACCCCATTTTGAAGGTGCGATTTATGGTTACCATGTTAGGTTTATACAACTGTCCGAACAAATTGTACTTTTGCAGGGCAGGGGCAAAACGAACATAGATCACGGTTGCTAGAAGCATAGTGTAAATAACAATGGCCGTTGCAATACCACAACCCGCACCGCCCATAGCTGGTAATGGGCCTACACCATAGATAAACAGGTAGTTTCCTACGATGTTCGCCATCAGCCCGATAACCGTAATAATCATAGTGGGTTTGGTTTTACCCAAGCCTTCACAATAGTTTCTAAGCCATTGGTAAAGTGCAAATCCAGGCATAGCGAACAGCACATACAGTACGTAGTCTACGGTAATGCTAAATAGCTCGGGCGCCATAGGGAACAGCGCGACTATGCTTTCAGTAAAGGGAATTAAGCCTGCTACCGCTAATCCCACAAAGAAAACCAGATAACCAGCTTGCTGACTTGCGTCGGCAATACCACTTAAATTTTTGTTTCCCTGCAACCGTGAAATAATTGGGGGAAGTGCCAGCGCTATACCCTGTATAAAGCAAAGCAGTGGCACGGTGATGCTAAATCCTAGTGCTACCGCTGCCATGTCGGTTGCACTGTAACGCCCAGCCATAATAGTATCGCTAACGCCCATTAGCATTTGAGTAATCTGCGCAACCAACAATGGCCATGCTAGTTTTAAAATGTCTCTTCCTTCTAAAAGAAAGCGTTTTTTATTCACGGTAATGTGTCTCTATATGGGTCGCCCAGGACGACGAGAATAATGGGTAATTGTTTCACGTAATGCGGCAATTGCGCTTTCAATCAGATACAGCAGCAAAAATCACATTGAAAAAACATGTTGTGATGCATTGCGTTTCAACAACAGCCGTTCTAAAAATGCAGCGGTATAACCGGAACCGTGTCGCCTATGTTTAACTCACTTATGTCTTCATGAACAACCATAAGACAGTTGGCGGATGTGATTGACGTCATAACCCCAGAGCTTTGTGATTTAAACGGTGTGACTTCCCAATCACCTTGACCGTTTCTTACCATGGTTGCGCGCTGAAAGTCTCGGCGGCCTGCACGTCGCTTAAGAGGTTTCGTAATGCTAGCGTTAACAAAGAACTGCTCGTGCTGTTGTACTTGCCCTTGCATTTTTTTGATAACAGGCACAACCAATAATTTTGCGGTAACAAACGAAGACACAGGATTGCCAGGCAAACCGCAAAACAACGTGTTGTTTATTTTGCCCAGAGCAAAGGGTTTACCCGGTTTAACCGCGACTTTCCAAAAGTCGATAGTGCCCAATTCAGCGATGATATCTTTTACATAGTCGGCATCGCCCACAGATACACCACCGCTACTTACCATTACATCTACACGCTCGCTCGCCTCAATGAAGAGTTTACGCAAAGAAGCTTCGTCGTCTTCTACAATGCCGAAATCAACAAGCTCTACATTTTCATTGTTTAAGATGCTACTTACACCAACGCGATTAGACTCGAAAATTTGTGTCGATTTACAGGGGTCGCCAGGTGCAGCAAGTTCAGAACCTGTCGCGACTACACCAACGCGAAGTTTTCTGAATACTGCCACCTTGCTGTTTCCTTGGGAGGAAAGCAGCATAAGGTGTTCGGCGTGAAGGCGCGTGCCCTTGCTTATTAGTGTATCGCCACTGGCGATATCATTGGCCTTTTTACGTATATTCTCTTGCGCCGATGGAATTTTATTGATCAAAACCGCGCCATCATGACTTTCGGTATTCTCTACCATTACAACGGCGTTAGCATTGGCAGGCACCGGGGCCCCCGTCATTATTTTAAATGCTTTGCCTTTTTCAAGCGGCTCATCAGCACTCATGCCAGCTGTAATTACACCCTGTACTTCGAGTTTACCACTGTGTTTAAGATCTTCTACATTTACAGCATAGCCATCCATTGCTGAATTATCCCATGGCGGGACATCAAGGTGGGCAGTTACATCTTGGGCCAAGATGCGGTTATTGGCGTCAAAAATGCTCACTTGCTCAACGTCGTTTATCGCTTTTGCAGCGTCTAATGCTTTAGTGAGGGCTTCTTCTAGTGAAAGCCATTTAGATGACATACCAACAACTCCATGAAATGATTTAACACGCGGATATTACAGAAAAAGCGGCCTTATACCAAAGGTTAAAGCGTGAAATAAAAGAAAGTATGCGTAAACGACGTAATTGAAGTTTCTTCAACGGCTATGTCAGATGAATTAAGAAGCGAGCGTTAATATCTCTTCAAAATCGTCGAAAACCCAGTTGGGTTTATATTTTGCGATGTTCTCACCATAGTTATACCCGTAGGTAAGCCCTACACTTTTTATGTTCGCGGCTTTTGCGGCAACAATGTCATTTTTAGAATCTCCAACCATTACACACTGTGAGGGCGAAACACCAAGCTTTTCACAGGCATGCAGAAGGGGAAGGGAAGAAGGCTTTTTTTCCGGTAAACTATCACCGCCAATGGTAAGCGAAAACAACGAAAATATTGAGAACGAAGAAAGAATAGGCTTAATAAATTCCGAAGGTTTATTAGTGATTAATGCTAGCGTGAACCCTTGTTCTTTTAGCGCGTGAAGTGTTGCGAACACGCCGTCGTACAGCACTGTACTTTTAGTATCTAGCGTTCGGTAATAGAACAGAAATTTTTCTAAAGCGGCATCAATCTCGTTTGATGTGTAATGGTGTCTGATCTCTGCGTTGCCGCTCAATCCGCGTTCCAACAAAACACGAGCACCATTTCCAACCCAGTGTCTAACTGTCTGCTCGTTATAAGTTGGCAATTGGTAGTCGTTTAGTGTTTGGTTTAACGCTGTTGCTAAATCAGGAACAGAGTCCACCAAGGTTCCGTCTAAATCGAAGAGGAAGGTATTAATTTCGCGCATAGAAAATATTTGATTAGCTAAATCGTGTTACGAGCATAACACCGCAGTATCCTTACCGCGGCAGATTTATTGGCCAACTGGTGCTACAAGCCCAAAAGCTCATTCAAAATCTTGGTTACTGATCCAAAGCACTTGATAAGGTTTCATTTGTAAAAAACCACTAGAAAGGGCAATTTCATCACGGGTGATGAGGTCAATCCAGTTATCGGTACCAATAAGATTAATATCAGACAGCAGAATTGTTTGTTCTTCGTCTGAAATATTACTAATACAAAAAATACTTTGCTTTCTATCTAGGCTCTGTCGCCAGTATCCAAATAATTGGTTACCAAGCTGCAACGTGAACTGCGTCGCATTAGGGTGAAATGCGGGCTGTGCTTTACGTATGCGAATAAGCTGCGAGATTCGAGTGAGTACTTTATGATGCTGCGAGAAAGGCGAGTCTAATAACGCCTCTAATTCATTAAAGTCCCAACGTTTTCTATTGATTGAACGATTTTGTCCTGTATTAGCGACTTTTTCGTAATCGTTAGATGTGCCGAGTAAACTGTGAATGTAAATTCCTGGGATACCTTCCATACCTAACATGATGGCGTGAGCACAAATAAATCGATCCACCTGATACTTGTCAGGCCCCTTGGTGGTACCTTGCAGCGCGTCGAACAGGGTGATGTTTATCTCGTAAGGCTTTTGCTGACCGTGATCAGAAGCGCGCCACGACACCTTGCCGCCAAAGTGCTGCATTGTATGCACAAGCTCTGAAATTTCTTCATCTGTCAGTAGGCCTTCCGCCGGACGCAAGCCAATTCCGTCGTGCGATGCGATAAAGTTAAAGTAGGCTGTGCCGTTTTGCGCCGGTGGCATACTCATCATCCAGCTTTTCAAATACGTACAATCACCCGTTACTAATGTATTTACAAGTAACGGCGGAAGCGAAAAATTGTAGATAGCATGGGCTTCGTTAGCATTACCAAAATACGTTAGGTTTTCCCTGTTGGGAATATTGGTTTCGGTAATGATTATGATGGATGGATCAACATGTTCAATTAGCGTTCGGATCAAACGTATGACTTCATGGGTTTGGAACAAGTTGATGCAGTTAGTGCCAACAATTTTCCAAAGAAAAGCTACAGCATCTAAACGAAATAGCTTAGCGCCTTTATCAATATACAATTTTATAATATCAATAAACGCTAGCAATACTTTGGGGTTTCTAAAGTCAAAATCAACTTGGTCGTGACTGAAGGTACACCATACATGTTTGGTGCCGTGCGCGGTTTCCGTTTCACGCAGCAAAGGCGATACTCTGGGTCGCGTTACCATAGAAAGATCATCCGTTGGGTCGGCCGTAAAGAAAAAGTCAGACCCCGGACCCTCGCCTTTCACAAAATTATCGAACCACACGCTTCTAGCAGAGCAGTGATTTATCACTAAATCCGTCATAAGCCCATAGTCAGCGGCAATAGCCTCTATGTCGTCCCACGAGCCTAATGCCTCGTTAACGGTTGAATAGTCAATCACCGAAAACCCATCGTCCGAACTGTACGGAAAAAACGGCAAAATATGAACGTTATTTACCGTGTTCTTACAATAGCGGTGTAAGAACTTATTTAACGTAACCAAGGGGCGCTCACCCTCGTCAATTACGCTATCACCATAGGTAATCATTATAATGTCGTCTTCATCCCAATAATTGTGATGAGACTGAGGTGAAGCAATATCCGTTCGCTGCTGAATGCCTATTGTGTTCATTAAATCCGTCGCTAGCGTCTCATAAGAGACGTCTAGCGCTACATCAGCGTAAATGCTTTCTAAATGGTGCTTTACTTTGTCATGGAGATGGTCCCATGCCATATTACTTACTCCATATATTCTGCAGTATCGGCTTCAACCGCTTCTAACAGTCGTTCTAATATATCAGGTACCGCACTGGTTACACGGTTCCAACTTGGAATGAACGGTGTCTCCATAGGGTTTTCTAAGAAGTTCTGTCCCGCTTTCATAATGTTGCTGGCGAACATTTCTACAGCTTTTTCTTCGCTGTGAATATCTAAGCTTAGACCATTCATTACCGCGTCATTGTGGTAGGTTTCTATAAAATCTAGCGCAATACGGAAATAGGTTGCCTTAATTGAGCGAAACATCTCATTGCTAAACGTATAGCCTTGCGTGGCCAGTTTTCTAAAAATGGCTTTGGTAATGTCGATAGACATTTTTGATAAGCCACCTTGATCATTGTTAAGCGAAAGATCTTGGTGTTTGTGGTCGTAAATATCGCATATATCCGCTTGGCAAAGACGGTTATGCGAATAATTGCGGTGCATTTCAGAGAGCACGCCTATTTCTAAGCCCCAATCACTTGGTATGCGAATATCATTTAGCACATCGCGTCTAAACGAGAATTCACCGGCCAGTGGGTATCGGAAACTGTCCATAAACTCTAAGTATTCATTATCACCCATGATGCGTTTTAGCGCGCGAAGTAGTGGGGTAACAAGAAGGCGTGAAACGCGGCCATTAATTTTTCCGTTGGCTACACGGGCGTAGTACCCCTTACAAAATTCATAGTTGAACATGGGGTTGGCGACAGGGTAGATAAGCTTAGCTAACAAGTCTTTGTTATAGGTAACAATGTCACAGTCGTGTAGAGCAACAGATTCAGCGCGGTTAGACGCCAACACATAGCCCATGCAGTACCATACGTTTCGGCCTTTACCTAGTTCTTTAGGCGCTAAACCTTGAGCTTGAAGTTCTTCATCCAGAGCCTTAAGGCGAGGTCCATCATTCCATAGCACTCTGTGATGTTGAGGAAGTTTTCCAAAGAATTTTAGTGCATGCTTATATTGATCTTCGTTAGCACGATCCAGACCAATAACAATTTCTGATAAATAGGGCACGCCTGTTAGTTCGTTAACGATATGTGGAAGCGCATCGCCCTCAAGTTCGGAAAACAGCGACGGTAAAATAAGTGCCATAGGGCGCTTTTGTGAAAATTGTAAAAGTTCAGCCTCTAGCTCCTCGGTAGGACGACGAGCCAAGTTATGTAACGTAGTAACCACACCATTTTGATAAAAATCAGCCATGTGTCCTCCTGATTATAGGGATAGCAATTGAGTAAGCATTTCGTTCCAGCCCTCAGGGCCGGTTAGGGTGCTGGTATAGACCTCTTCTTTTTTTACAGCTGGTGGAGGATTTACCGGTGATAAAATGCGAATAGGGACGTGCGCTGCTTCAAGCATTGCTACGTCGTTCTTACCATCGCCAAGGGCGATAGTGTTAACTTTGGTGGTATGCTGTTTTTGATATTCATTGGCCAACCATTTCAGTGCTTGGCCTTTATCGCAATTTCCTGAGATATGAATAAAACGGCCTCCTTCTAGCGGAAAGGCTCCGCGGTCTTTGACAACCTTTAAAAAACGCTGTTTTTCATCGTCAGTACCAAGCCATAAAACGGGTTCGCCGAACTGGCGCTTTGCAGCAAGTGATGCTGAACGTTCATCAAGTCCTGTACATTCTTGAATTTCTTCATTCGACATTTTCGAGAATTGTTTATATTTCCCTTCAAATTCACCGCCGATTTTTTCTAGAAGCTTAATCCAATAGTTTTTATTAGAAATGAAGGCTTTACACCAGTAACCATCTATCCAAACCGTACCGCTAGGCTTTTGTTTGAAAAAACCATGGGGAATAAAAATAGCGGCACCATTTTCTATGATAAAGGGCCCGTCCAAACCAATACTTTCACGTAATGGCTGCAATTCAGCAAAGGTCTTGCTAGTGGTCGGAATAATGGGAATGTCCCTTTTTTCTAATGCCGTTAAAGCCGGTTTCGCCGCCTCATAAGAGTAGGTATGGTGGTCTAACAGCGTGCCGTCCATATCGGTGAAAACAAGCGTTTTCGTCATCGTTTTACGTCCTGTTTAGTTATCGTTCTTTTTTCATCAAGATAAAACACGGTGTCGCACTTTTCAGGCAAGTTTATTAACGCGTGTTCAGTGATGCGTTGGTAGTGTTGCACAAAGTTTGCCACTTCTTCGTCTGTCATAACGCCATCGCTGTCTTTTAGCGCCTTTTTTGCAAGTTTATGTTCTTGTTCTAAACGCCATTGATAAACGCAATCAAAACTCGGTGCCTTAAGCATAATGCGATAGTCGATTTTGTCGAATAGCGTTTGGTAATCTCCGGCTAATTCAGTGTTAACGAAAGAGCGCCAAATACTAAGTGGGTCCTCAACTTCTTCAAGATGATTAACAGGCCTTTTAAGTTCACCTGAAGCCTGTGGGATAGCGCCCACACACCAACCTTCAAGTATGATGAAATCGGGTGAAGATTCGATTACAGGCCACTGTTCTTTCGGGAACGGGTTATCCGTAGCTTTGTTAAAGCGGGGCAGCGATGTACGCGTGCCTTTTTCTAAACTGCGAAACGTATTTAACGCTAGAGGAATGTCATGAGTACCCGGCACACCACGAGTTGCTAAAAGCGGGTGTACTTTTATCGCTAGCGCATTTCGCTGCGACTGGTCGTAGTAAAAATCGTCAATTGAGAGTGATACCACTTTTTTGTTGTGGAGCGAGGTAAGGAAGGACTCGATAAAACTGGTCAGAGTTGATTTACCTGAACCCTGACTGCCATTTATGCCCACGATAAATGGTTGTGTTGCACCGTCTTGGTGCTTAAGCAGTTGCTCACATAATGGGGTGAACCATTTTTGTGCAGTTTCTGCATAGGTACTTGGCAATTGATGTGTCGTTAGAAAGCCATGTATATCCATGTTGTCACCTTAATCAATGCAGAATTCGCACGTTCTTCTTGATTAAGATAACAACATTTGTGCCAATAGGGTAACAGAGGCGTGGTCTTACGACTTACTTCTTGATAGCGACAATAACGGCCCTTTGTGGTGCAGGGTAACCTTCGATAGTGCGAGTAATATCTTCCGGATCGAGAAAATCTTTCAAAGATTGCGTTTCCATCCAAGGCGTTGCGCGCTGCTCATCAAGGGCTGTGTGGTTGATATCTACTACGCGAATATTTTCAAAGCCTAAACGGCCTAACCAAACAGATAGGGCTGCAGTGCTCGGTAAGAACCAGACATTTCGCATTTGTGCATATCGTTCGCCCGCCATCAATACTGTGTTTTCATCACCGTCCACGACAAGGGTTTCAAGAACCAGTTCGCCACCTTTTCTTAGCTGGTCTTTAAGTTGCTGCAGAAACGCTATTGGGTCTTTACGGTGGTAAAGTACACCCATAGAAAACACAGTGTCGAAAGCTCTCAGTGGCTGCATGTCTTCAATGCCCATCGGTAGAAAATGGATATTCTCGGAAGGCGCACTACTTTTACTAATAAATTGTTTAATGGCGTGAAACTGAATAAGAAACAGTTGGGTAGGATCTATTCCAATTACCTTGCTGGCACCTTCGCCAAGCATTCGCCACATGTGATAACCACTACCACAGCCTACATCCAATACGTTTCGATCCTTAAGTGAGGCAATGTGGGGGGCCACGCGCTCCCATTTCCAATCTGAACGCCACTCAGTATCGATGTGAATGCCATGTAGGTGAAACGGACCTTTTCGCCAAGGCATAAATTGCTTAAACAGGCCCTCTATTTGCTTTTGAGTGTATTCATCAACGTCATTTTCGGTGCCGACGGAAACGCTTGATGATAAATCAACAAAGCTTGGAGATGTAGAAGGTAGTTTGTTAAGTAAGCGGCACCATTTATCAAATTCACCATGCTTGGCGTTTCGTTGCCAGTCATTCATTTGTGCTGGTAGCGTTTGCAGCCAATGCGAAAGAGGGCTGTCAATTAACGATTTATAGCAGTCGTTAAACCAGGTCTGTTCTAGTTTACTCATAATATTCTTTGTATATTTTAAAAGTCGAAATGGTGCGTAAGGTCAAAGCGCTCGAGATTAACCCTTAATAGCGACCATAGATGTGAAGTTATAGCACTTGTACCACATTACAACATCGGCAAACCCCACCTTTTTTAAGCGGCTCTCATGCTCACTGAACGTGTCAGTTAGCATTACTTTCTCTAACGCAGCACGTTTCTGGCTGACCTCAAGTTCGCTGTAACCGTTGTCGCGCTTAAATTGATGATGTAAATCTATCAGCAATTCATTTCCATTAAGGGTAGGGTGACGAATTTTTTCAGACAACACCAACATACCGCCTGGATTAAGCCCATCGTAGATACGTTTTAATAGCGCCTCGCGGTCATCTGGAGGAATGAATTGTAAAGTAAAGTTCATCACAACCATTGAAGCGTTGTTTATTTCAACGTTTTGAGCATACCCGTGCTCAATGGAGATTGGATTTGGTAGCGAAAACGTTTGTACAACACGTTTACATCGTTCAACCATCGCCTCAGATGCATCAATACCTATTATTTTGCATGTATCACTAGGCAACGATCTAGCTACAGATAAGCTCGCGGCTCCAAGGCTACAGCCAAGATCATAAACAGCCGAGTTTTGAGATACTGCTATTTTTGCAAGCTCACCTATCGTGTGGACAATTGTTTCGTATCCAGGTACCGAGCGCTGAATCATATCTGGAAACACATCAACTACAGACTCATCAAACTTAAAGTCATCTACTTTGTTGAGTGCCTTTGCGTATATATTGTCGTGTTTCTTCACTGCGAGCCTTCAATTTGCTATTTTGGGCGCAATTTTACCGTCTGACGCGTAAATGCCAATGGAAAACACTAAATTTGTTGAATTTTGTGTTATTTTTGAGGATTAGGTCTTTTCGTTACTGGTCTAAAGTATTAATCTATACCCATATTACAATAAGGAAGCAGTAACGCTAATGACGAGAATTCTAGTAGCAGACGATCACCCATTGTTTCGCGAGGCTTTGAGCGGCGCGTTAGAACCTTACTTTGAAAATGCACAAATTATTCAAGCTGAAAGCTTAGATGATGCGTTGGCGAAGCTAAACGAATTTGACGGCGTTCAGCTGGTGCTCCTTGATCTTAACATGCCTGGCGGTGAATATTTCAACGGTCTTATCACGCTACGCGAGCAATATCCAAATATTCCTGTTGGTGTGGTTTCAGGCAGCGATACGGTTGAGGTAGTGGCGCAGGTGATGAGTTTAGGTGCGCAGGGCTTTATCCCTAAAGTGTCGCAAACTCGAGAAATTGCTCAGGCTATTGTCGATATTATTGGTGGCAAAAAGTGGCTTCCAGAAGGTATGGAAGAAGAACTTGAGAAAGTTGACGATGAGCTAAAAGTACTGCTTCAGCGTTTCCGTGAACTTACACCGAAACAGATCCAAGTGCTTTCTTATCTGAGAGCAGGTTTAATGAACAAGCAAATCGCTCACGAGATGAACGTTACGGAAGCAACCATTAAAGCACACATTAGTGCCATCCTTCGCAAGCTAGAGATCAACACGCGTACGCAAGCCGTATTGTTGATGGATAAACTCCAACTTAGCTAAACTAAGTATTTATCTAGCGCTAATAAAAACCGGATTATTCATCCGGTTTTTTTGGCTGTAAAATAATTTCACCACTTTCCGTGACGATCCCAAGACCTTTATCAGGGACATGGTCAAACTTCTTTTGACGCTTTATTAGAAGCGCAGCCGTTGTGTCATCCTTTAAGTCATTGTTAGACGTTTCCGTGTCAATCAGTTTGGTCAAGTATATAGCCCAGTATTCAACGTGAGGCGTTGAGTAATCTTTGTAAAAGGCAATACCTATTTGATCTTGTTCTTGATAAAAAGGTAACTCTGCTAACAAGTGTTGACGGTGTGAAGTCGATGTTTTAAGTGCGTACCACACGTCATCAGCTGTTATATAACCACCAGCAAGTGCCTCCACTTGATTGCTCATCGCATCGCCATAATATTCTGGTAATGTTAAACCAGCATTGCGAATGCGAGTGTTCGGACTGCCGCCTAAAAAGTGAGACACCAAGCCTCTCTCAGCCATGTCTTTGGCTTTCGTTTCAGCCAGCATAACAAGCGTAGGATTACATTTTAGTACCGAACGTTGTTGACCTTTGTCGTTAGCAATTAATAAAGAGAGTTCTCTCGCCTGTTCGGTACTTCCGCACGTTGTTTGATCGGCCAAGCAAAGGCTAGAAAATACGTAGGTGAGTGATGTAAATAGAATGAATCGTTGACGAAAAGGGCCGCGAGTGCGGCCCTTTTGTTTGGGGGTGAAATTAGGCAGCTTTGCCACCTCGCTTCTTAGCAACGCTAGTAGAGTTTACTTTCGCTACTAGTTCTTCGTGGTCGAAATCATCGACATTGATTGTACGAAGTCGTCCAGCTTCTGTCTTACGAAGAAGGTTTGCCTCTTCTTCGTTGATAATTCCTTCTGCTAGCGCTTCGTCAGCAAGCACATCTAAACGGGTAAACGGTAGTTTAGCTTTTTTGTGCTTACAAATACGTTCGAAGATAGGCTCACTTGCTAGTACATCATCAAGCGTTTGCTCAAGATCGCCAAATAAGCTTCCTTCTTCACGGGTGAGGTATTGACCATAACCTAAACGGCTACGTGCAGTTGAAGGCGTTTGAAGCATTTGTGCAATGGCGTGTTCAGTTTTGTCAGAAGGCTTGCCAACGCGACGACCAAACGGGATCACCATAACGCGAAGCGCTGCAGCGATTGCGCGGTTAGGGAAGTTAGCCAAGAAGTCATCAATTGCTGTCTCGATATCGTGCAATGTAGTTTGCATTGCCCAATGTAAAAGCGGTAAATCTTCTTTTAGACGACCTTCTTCGTCGAAGCGTTTAAGGGTAGTACTACCCATGTAAAGGCCACTTAGGATGTCACCTAAACGCGCTGATAAACGCTCGCGACGCTTAAGATCACCACCAAGCACACCCATAGAGACATCGGTTAGTAGTGCTAAGTTTGCACTGTAGCCTTGAAGTAGCTTGTAGTAACGCGCCGTTTCGTCAGTGAACGGTGCGCTGCTGAATGCGCCATTGGTTAACGAGAACCAAATACTGCGAACAGTATTAGCTACCGCAAAGCCAATATGACCGAATACCGCTTTATCAAACGCTTTCAACGCTTCTTTCTTGTCTTCGATAGACGCAGCTTCTATTTCCTTAAGCACGTAAGGGTGACAACGCATTGCACCTTGACCAAAGATCATCATGTTACGGGTTAGAATGTTTGCGCCTTCAACCGTAATTGATACTGGTACGCCTTGATAGCCGCGACCAAGGTAATTGTTTGGCCCAAGCATAACGCCTTTACCGCCGTGAACATCCATCGAATCATTAATGATTTGACGCATCTTCTCGGTTAAGTGGTACTTACAGATAGCCGAGATAACAGAAGGTTTCTCACCAAGGTCTACACCCACCGTTGAGAAGCGTGTTACGCCATCCATCAAATATGCATTACCACCAATGCGCGCAAGCATTTCTTCAACACCTTCCATATGACCTACAGGCATACGGAACTGGCGACGAATACGTGCATATGCACCCGTTGCAAGAGATACTGATTTAGCACCACCAGCAGCAGATGAAGGAAGGGTAATACAGCGACCTACCGACAAACATTCAACCAGCATGCGCCAGCCGCGACCTGCCATTTTCGGACCACCAATGATGTAATCGATTGGAACGAAAATATCTTCACCCTTAATAGGGCCATTTTGGAATGGCGTATTGAGTGGGAAGTGACGGCGACCAATCTCTAAACCTTTAGTGTCGCGAGGAATAAGGGCACATGTTATGCCCGGCTCTTTGTTTTCACCTAGAAGACCTTCAGGATCTTGAAGTTTAAAGGCAAGACCAATAACCGTAGCAACAGGCGCAAGGGTGATGTAGCGTTTGTTAAACGTTAGGCGCATACCCAACACTTCTTCGCCATTCCACTCGCCTTTACATACAACGCCAACATCAGGGATCGCACCTGCATCAGAGCCAGCTTCTGGGCCGGTTAATGCAAAACAAGGGATTTCTTCACCGGCAGCAAGACGGGGAAGATAATGATCTTGTTGCTCTTTTGTACCATAGTGCTGAAGTAATTCGCCCGGGCCCAATGAGTTTGGTACACCGACTGTGCTTGATAGCACCGCGCTAACGCCTGCAAGTTTTTGTAGCACACGTGATTGTGCGTACGCTGAAAACTCAAGGCCGCCATACTCTTTTTTGATGATCATGGCGAAAAATTTGTGTTCTTTAAGGAACTGCCAAATTTCAGGTGAAAGGTCAGCATCTTTATGGTTTATTTGCCATTCATCGACCATTGAGCACACTTTGTCACAAGGACCGTCTAAGAATGCTTGCTCTTCAGCAGTGAGTCGACCTTTCGGAATGCGGTGTAATTTATCCCAGTCTGGCTTGCCGCTGAAAATATCACCGTCCCACCATACCGTACCTGCGTCGATAGCTTCTTGCTCAGTGCTCGACATTTCAGGCATAACTTTGCGGTAGAAGGCTAGCAGTTTCTTAGAGATGTGCTGCTGTCTGATATTTGCAAGCGTGAACGGCAGTGTTAAAGCAAGGAACACTACCCAACCAAGCAGGCCGATGTCACCGAAAAGGGTGCCTAAAATCATAACACCTGCGCCCATGGCAACCGCTGTTACCAAGCTGGTTCGCTGATAACTAGCTACCGCTAGTGTCAGAACGACCAGTAAAAACCATATAAAATCTGCCATACTTCACTCCTGAAAGGCGTTAAACGTTACGCTAGTTTTATCTCGAGCGTGGGAGTTGCTTTATGAAAAGCAGCCACAGATCGAGGTCAGACCAGCATGCTGTAAACCTATTATTTAATGGGACAAAGATCAAGATTTTTACATGAATATTCTATTAACAACGACATAAATAATAGGGTAGTGCGTTATCCGCTTTATAAGTATAGTCGCTGCTTATAAATACTGATTTAGAATGTGAATTGTGTTGCGAAACTAGAAGAAGTTACGTGAGGATAAGACAGCAACAGTGTAAATAAAAAAGCACGTCTGAATGCTAGTTCATAACGTGCTTTATTCAACAATTGTGAAAAAGTTGTTGAGACAAAAAACGGTTTATCTTTACGCTTTACTGCGTCTCAAACGATTTCAGTTTGATATCGCCCTGTTCATCGCCTTCTTTGAACTGTTGCAGACGAACTAACGTGTGGTTAAGTGATGGCGCAAACCAGGCAAACGTCTCACGCTTATTTGAGTCGCGAATAAGCTTAACTTTTACAGTTTCAATTTTACCGAAAGGTAAAGACAATACTTCTTCATCCACCACTTGAACGCCGTAGTGACGAAGTTCGCCACGATAATTCACGAAGTGGTATTCTAGCGATGTCTTACCTTCAGCTAACTGTTTTGCAAGGTCAATACGATAAATTTGGTTATCAAATTCACCGTTCCAATCAAATGTTTCGCCATTCTCGACTGCAATTTTGCCTTGTCCCTGATGACTAAACGTTACCTTAAGCTCTTTATCAGGTCCTGTGCCAGAACGATTATAGTAGTACTCAGAGGGTACGACGGTATTATCATTAACAGTAAAAATAGAATGTTCACTGCGTTTGTCAGACAAGAAAAACTTAGATACTTTTGACGTGTAAATTAGAGAATACTGTTGGTCACCTAATTTCGAGAGCTCAATGCTCGCTTCGCCTACGTCGTCACCCCATTTGTATGCGGTATACGTTGCCTTGTAGGGCTGAAGCGGTAGCTCTGCACTATCAGTATTTTCTGTACTAGGGTTTGCTTGCGCGGCTACTGAAAGCGATGCTGCTAACAGTGCGCCTAAAGCAAAAGGCTTAGTCGCTTGCATAACCAGATTCTGGTAATTCTTGCTCATCTAAAACTGCCTTATTGTTTCGCATCGATAGTCGTCCTGCACTAAACCATGACAGTACGACAGGGTAGATGCGACGTTCCTGTTCCTGAACACGCTCAGCCAAGTCGCTAGCCGTATCTTCATCAAACACAGGCACACGACTTTGAATGATAACCGGGCCGCCATCAAGTTCAGGTGTAACAAAGTGCACGCTTACACCGTGCTCTCTGTCTCCATTGTCGATTGCTCGCTGATGCGTATTCAAACCTTTGTATTTAGGCAACAAAGATGGATGAATGTTCACTAATTTTCCAGCAAAGCTTTCGACAAACTCAGGAGTTAAGATACGCATAAAGCCAGCAAGAACCACACAGTCTGCGCCGAAAGCATCAATTTGTGCTTTAAGTGCTTCGTCATAAGATTCTCGAGTATCGAAACCTGTGTGATCAAGACACACAGCGTCGATACCTGCTTCTTTAGCGCGTTCAAGGCCATAAGCATTAGGACGATTGCTAATTACACCGCTGATTTGAGCGTTAAGACGACCGGCTTTTATTTCATCAATAATGGCCTGTAAATTACTGCCATTACCTGAAATAAGTACGCATAGTTTAGTTACACTGTTACTCACGCGTTAATCTCTACTTGCTCTTCACCGTCTTTTGCAGCGATGTCACCGATTACCCATGCATTTTCGCCGTGTTGCTTGAGGATATTAAGCGCTGCGTCTGTGTCGTTTTCATCTACTACGATAACAAGGCCAACACCACAGTTAAAGGTACGGTACATTTCGTGTTGAGTGACGTTACCGTTTTCTTGCAACCATGAAAAAATAGCAGGCCATTCCCACGTGCTTTCATCAATAACCACTTTCGCATCTTCAGGGAGCACGCGAGGGATGTTCTCCCAGAAACCACCGCCCGTGATGTGAGAAATTGCGCTGACTTGAACTTCTTCAAGCAATGCCAATACTGATTTAACATATATGCGAGTTGGCTCAAGAAGTTGGTCGATAATAGGCTTACCGTTAAGGTCGGCGTTTACATCTTCACCACTAACCTCAATGATCTTCCTAACTAATGAGTAACCGTTTGAGTGAGGGCCTGATGAACCCAGTGCAATTAGTTTTTGACCTGGTTTAACGTTAGTGCCGTCAATGACCTTATCAGCTTCAACCACGCCTACGCAGAAGCCTGCAATATCGTAGTCACCATCGTGATACATTCCAGGCATTTCGGCTGTTTCACCACCAATTAGTGCACAACCTGCTTGCTCACAGCCTGCGCCAATGCCGGTAACAACCGATGCGGCTACATCAACGTCTAGCTTACCAGTGGCATAATAATCTAGGAAAAATAAAGGTTCCGCGCCTTGTACGATTAAGTCATTTACACACATTGCTACCAGGTCGATACCAACACCGTCATGACGGTTAGCATCCATAGCAACCCTTAGTTTTGTACCCACGCCGTCAGTACCTGAAACAAGTAGCGGCTTTTTGTATTTGGTAGGAAGTTCGCAAAGAGCACCAAAACCACCCAAATTACCTTTTACTTCTGGTCTATGGGTCTTTTTGGTGACAGATTTTATGCGTTCAACAAGTTGATTACCTGCATCGATATCTACGCCTGCATCTTTGTAACTTAAAGAGGTTTTATTTTCGCTCACGGTTGGGCCCTGAAACTAAGAGGTAGAAAACCGCGGATTCTACCAGCAAGTCGGCACAAGTCCAATTTGTGACGTCTATTTTATACGCTTTTTGATCTTTTTTATTTTAAAGGTGAAATTAAACCCAATATAAAAGACAATAGATGGCTACCGTTTGGTGAATATCTTGCTTAGTAAAATGTCTTGCGTTGGAAAGCGGAGCAATCAACGCGAATGGTAGAGCGATTTCAAACGTATTTTGAAATCGGCTAAGCTCATTATTGGGTAGGTAAGGAATTGATTTTAAGAAGGTATGGAGTGTCAATGTCGACGGCAGTAATGCGTAACACCAATGAGACATATCATAAGAGAAAATGGTTAAAGGGTATTTGGCGTACCTCAGTTTTAGCATTGATTAGCTTTAGTGCCTTTACACATGCGGCTCAGCGGGTTGTTGTAAATGAAGCGCAAATACAAGTTGAAGATCAAACTCAGCGCACTCAGCAAGTGGCACTTAAAAAGGCTTTAAAGCAAGTGTTTATAAAAATGTCGGGGAGTATGAATGTGCTTGACAACCCCGGTGTTAAAGCTGCCTTGACCTCTCCCCAATCTTTGCTTCGCTCATATCGTTTTGAGTTTGATAACAACCAAACCTATTACGTCGCTGAATTCGACCAAGCAAAGCTCAATGAAATATTACAGCGAGAACTACTGCCCCTTTGGGGAGACAGGCGTCCCGAGACTATCGTTTGGATAGTGAATGAAGACGAAAACGAAACCCGCGTTATCCTTGATGAGTCATTGAATAGCGATCTACAACTTGCGCTAAAACAAACTGCAAAGGAGCGGGGCGTGCCTCTCAGTCTGCCTTTGATGGACTTAACCGATAGCGTTAATATCTCTACCTATGATGTGTGGGGCCGTTTTGTTGAACCGCTCCGTAAAGCATCAATACGGTATAGTGTTGACAATATTATTGGTGCCAGGGTGTATCGCAATGATTCAAGTACGATCCCTGAATTACCTGAAAACCTTGTACCCTCTGGTACCGTAGAGTCATTAGACACCGTACTTACTGACGAAGCTAAGGCCAGGCATCAAGGCGAACTTCAAAACGCCCACAATCAGGGCACAGCAGAAAGCAACCGGTTAGTGGATAGTAGTGAAGACTTCATCGGCGATGATAATACCGAGACTCGCCAAACTTTAGGGCACGCTGAAGAGGCACCTTTAATGGGGCATGAGCAAGTAGATAACACTACAGCACCTTTCACCATGAATGAATTTGCCAATTACGCTAAGCGTGCGGATGAAGGTGATTATGCGCTAGATTGGGTTTTTGTTGGTGGTGGAAAAGTAAGCTACGGCAGCATATATGGTGATTCACCAAAAGTGCTTGGTAATCAGTTAGTGGACGCATATTCCAATTATCTATCTTCTCTTTATGCCATTGTCGGCATTGATGTATCTGAACGCGAAGTGATTAAGGTTTCAATTGCCAACATCGGCTCTATTGGTAGTTATGCAAGTGCCACGGATTATTTGAACAGTTTAAGTGTGATAGAAAACGCAACCTTGGTAGAACAGTCGGGAACCGTAGCAACGTATTCTCTTACACTAGTAGGAACAGTTGATGATTTACTCAACAGTATTAAATTGGAAAACAAACTTCGCCCTGTGACTGACGCTTATGGACAAACCGTTCAAGGACACAGTTTCTATTGGAGTAATTAATCTAGGATGCAGTTGCCATTGCCCGTAACGTTACCTGTTGACGAAAACTTCGATAGTTTCGTTACAGCAGGCAACGAAGAAGTCGTATCAGTTCTTGAGCAAATTGCAGGTGCGCTGCCGCTTTGGCGAGCTGCTCACGAATTAGGGCCGCTGGCTTCGCTGCAGCTTCCATTGCTAACCCTGTTGGGTAGTACTGCGGTAGGTAAAAGCCATTTGTTGTTTGCCACCTGTCACCAATTAGCGGGCAAATCAGTTAATCATCTCTATCTTAACCTTAATGACCACAAAGCCTGGTCTTTGGACATTTTCGAGGGTTTAGAGAATTTATCGCTTATTGCGTTAGATAATATACATGCAATTGCTGGCGATATGCTTTGGGAAGAAGCGTTGTTCGATTTATTAAACCGCGTAATCGAAACCAAGCAGGCAATAGTTATGTGCACCAGTCAACTCGGCCCATCAAATCCTGCTTTTGTGCTGCCTGACTTGCGCTCACGCTTGGCATGGGGGGTTGTTTATCACGTTGATCAACTTGATGATAGCGGCCGTGAAGAAGCGGTGCGTCTGCGCGCGGCTGAACGTGGTTTAAAACTTTCAAATCAAGCGCTACAGTTTTTGCTACATCATAGCGAACGGGATCTAAAAAGCCTTATGTCTCTGTTGGCTCGCCTAGACACGCGTTCACTACAAGAACAAAAACGCCTATCGGTGGGCATGGTTAAGCGCGAGCTTAACCTAAATTAGTCAAAGCGCGAGCTCAACCTAGATTAGTCGAAGCGCAAACTTAACCTAAGTTAATCAACGCGAGCGTAACGTTAAGTTGCGACGCTGCCTAGTATAGCGCGGTTCGCATTTTCTTTATAACCTCTAGTTAATCTTCTTCTTGTTATGACTAACAGAAGCAGCTTCGAACTCTTCAGCCAACGTCATTACATTCTTGTTAACAAGGTCCGGCTGTGGGTCACTACTTATCACCAAAGCGCTATTTGTGCTAGGCTGCTCATTGGGATTGGTACTCGATGCTGACTCTCGCCACGTTACATTGTTAGGAAGTAAATAGGGGGTGGGCAATAACGCTTGAATAGCTGGAACATTAAGTTCTGGGAGAATTCTACTCACTACATAATCTACGCGCATGGCTACGTCATCTTCGCTCACGCGATTTCGCTGTGCCCAGGTGGGTATAAAAGTACCATCTTCCAGCGTCTCTCGAGTGAATACACCAACATCAGCCTCCGCCTCGAGCCGATAAAGCATCATGAATCGTTCAAACAAAGTGGCAAGGTCTTCTCGCTCTGTAAAGTATGCGTAGAAAGTCACCGCAGCGTCTTCTTCAAACCAATTAGCAATCTGCAACGCTGTGTAATTTTTCTGCGCACTCGATGCCGATGTTCCGCCATACATCACTTCTGCAAGTGCATGTAGCTGCGAAGACGTTAAGGGTAAAGAAGACGTTAGCCCGGTCGAAATAGGTGAAGTATCGTCATAAGAAGAAAGTGGACTCGCATTGCCACTTAGCTGCCGCCATTCTGTATGAACAAAAAAATCGTTGGCGTGAGCCAGTTCGTGATATAGCAAATAGCTCAGCGCGGCTTCAATATCTTGCGTGCTTCGCGATTGTCGCTCTGCGACATTTGAAGTGCTGATAATTGGGAAATAGTAGGCGCCATCTTTTACATACCTCCACGACGTTGTGAAATCCAAATCACTACCAAAGCCGCTTCTGTAGTCAGGCCGAGTGTTCAACGTATCCCGCTCTTGCGGCGTGCGCCAGAAACTGTTGGCGTCTAGATATATAGCACCTGTGGCAACCCAATAAAAAGAAGGGCGAATGTCGTAGGATATAACAATAGCATTCGTTGCCCGTAGCAGTTGTAACATGTCGTCACGGGTGGCCGATGTCTCTAAGAATGCTTTAAGTGCATCGCCCATCCAAGGGTGTGACACATATGTTCTATCTAAAATATCGTCAATAGTGGGGTTTTCTGTCACTTGACCAATTAAAGGTAGTTTGGAGAAACTACAACTGCTTGATACCTGGTTGTTGTATACGCAATCGTTCAACGCAGAAGCATAGGGGCTGTTCAAACGATAGGGCTGCATATGCGCACTGACGGTTTCTGGAATGCTTGTTTCGTCATCAACGAAATAGCCATTACGATTAACGTCAATGTTTTTGACCAATACTTGGGCCACGTCAGAGACTACGTCACCGTTTGAGAGTGTAACTATACTTTCGATTTCTATGACAGCGTCGCTATTGACACTAGGGGCTTGGAAGTAGATTGAATGTGAGTAATCGCCCTCATCGTAATTGAAGTTATTAACCGTAACACCTGAGCGCTGGCGCCACTCTATATCAGTAATATTTAAGCCTTGCGCATTAACCGTGTCGACACGTAGAGAAACTTTACCACCTTCTGAGGCTTCATGACCTAACCGTAACGCAGCCAATGGTGCCATGTTTTCGTTTACTTGCATTGTCAACGTATCAGACAGTGTTGCGCCGTTTTCCAGGCTCACATTTACGGAAATATCGAAGCTGCCAGAAGAAGTAGCATCAAAACCAATAGCTTGGGTATGGGCATTGAGCGGCTTCGTTTCCATGCCTGAAACTTGCCAATTTATACCGGCGACTGTCATGCCATTTGGGGCGGTAACAACGAAGTCGACCGCATCGCCAACAACCGCAGTAGTAGAACCTGAAATACTGATTGTTGGCGTCGGGGCGGGCGAAGCAGGCGCTGAACTGTCGTTTGACCCTGAACCTCCACACGCTGTAAGTAAAATTACAGAAATAAATATTGATGAGAACTCAGTTAAACGGCGTGCCATCTCAACCCCTTAATAATTATTTTTTAATGCACTTTGCTTTGTATTTTAAACGCTGGCATTTTTTTATCTTACCGGTGGGTTTAACGCTGTAATCTATTGCTTGCTTTGTTCGAAACGCGCTTTTTCTTCCTGCATTTCTTCTTTTAGCTTTTTAAGGCCTAGCCCTAATTCGCGACCACGTTTTCGGGCAAATGCACTACAGCCTACAAACATTCCGGTGCACAAGATTATCTCCACTACCGCATACCAGCGTTCATCAGGTACTGCATATGCGACAGTACAGCCGTGGATTAGGTAGAATAGAACAACAAAGTTTGCCCAAGCGTGAGTGTATGGCTTGGCTTTTAAAACACCCCAATAGGGTAACAATAAAGGTAAAACATAAAATAAAGCAATAAATAAGGGTGAGTAAGTATGCGCTTTAGTAAATGTAAATTGCCAAAGGGTTATCCATACTATCAACCCGGTGTGGCTTATTAGTGCTAGATAGCGAAAAAAACGCGTATCTTGTCCCATGTTTATTCTCCGAAAAATCAGGTTTTAATGTTTATGTTAATTCCGTAATAACGCATGTTTAGTACTGTGTTATTCAAACGATGTTGCCAACTTCTTAGCAAACATCGCCAGCCGTTTGCCTTGCGCAAAGCACAGCGCTTTCTCATCTGCGCTTAGCTGTTCGGGTGCATTCAAACTGTGGTGCGCTACGTGTGTGACACCGTATGGACTTCCGCCCATGGTAGTGTTGTGCAATTCAGGCTCACTGTACGGTAATCCGCAAATAATCATCCCGTGATGAATAAGTGGAACCATCATTGAAAGTAACGTTGACTCTTGCCCACCATGCATCGATGAAGATGATGTAAATACGCAGGCAGGCTTATCGATTAATGCGCCTTTCAGCCATTGGCTACTCGTTGAGTCTAAGAAGTGCTTTACCGGCGCCGCCATATTGCCAAAGCGGGTAGGGCTACCCAACGCTAGGGCGCTGCATTGTTCGAGCTCTTGCAGCGTGACCTCTGGCGCTGTTTTTATCGCGTCATTCGATGATTGTGCTTCGTTGCTGCATGCACCGTTAATGCTTTTAACAGTGCGTACTATAACGGGTACATCTTGTGATGATATGCCTTGGGCTATAGCATCTGCCAGACGCTTTGTACTGCCATGACGGCTGTAATAAAGTACAAGAACAGGTTGCACTACAGTATTTCCAGTATCGCTTCTGGTGGACGACCAATACGTGCTTGATCGCCTTTTATTACAATTGGGCGTTCAATAAGCTTTGGCGTTTCAGCCATGGCTTTAAACAAGGCGTCGTCAGATACAACGGTATCCCCCAGATTGGCTTCTTTATATTCTGTCTCTTTAGTACGCATCATCTCTCTAACCGATCCAACGTTAAGTTTTTTAAATATCGATTCGAGTTCTTCAGCGTTTAGAGGGTTTTTCAAATATTCTACAACAGACGGTGTCGCACCTTTTTCTTCAAGCAATGCAAGTGTTTGTCTGCTCTTAGAGCAGCGTGGATTGTGAATAATAGTGATGTCTGACATAAAAGGCCCTTTACTGATTATTTCTTGTGGCGCGAACTATTGCGTTTTTACCCTCGAATATCAAGCGGTTTACCCGTAACGCTTGATAATTTGAGTATTAATCCTTTTTCACTACGTCTAAACATATATAAGGTTTCCAATAAAAATCTATTAGAGAAGGGCATAAGAATCTGGCACTATGGATTAAACATAAGACATCAGGGGTCTACATGTCGTTCTCACCATTATTAAGCAATGTGGGTAAAGCTAAACCGCTCCTTCTTATTTTGCTTGTTGTTGCTGCCGTTGCGGCTGGCGCCTTCACTTACAAAAATCTTCAGAACGACTTTGAAACGCTAGATGGGGAAGCATACCGCTGGCATGATCTTCAAGGGAAGTGGGTGGTAATCAATTACTTTGCGCCGTGGTGTGCGCCTTGTCTCAGAGAAATGCCCGAATTGGCGTCTTTTCATCAGTCGCCGCCCGACAACACACAACTATTTGCCATTAACTACGACCCTAAAACTCAGTCAGAATTAATCCAAATGACTGAAAAATTTAGCATTAAGGTGCCTGTTATTGTAAGTACTCCCGACACTGTCTTGCCAATGGCAAAACCACCCTATCTGCCAGCCACTTACATAGTGGGTCCCGACGGAAAGGTAAAAGATACGTTAATGGGCGAGATAACAGCAGCCGGCTTGCGACAGCGCCTTATTGAATTAAAAGGCGCTGAGTAAAGCAAGTAGAGCTATGTGGTAAAGCGCTAAATACTGTAACACCACGTTAGCTAAATGCTTTATAAACGCTCTAAGCGTTCTTCTTGGTCTCGAAATTGTTTTATACGTGCCCTAATCCTTTGTTTTTCCAGGTGGTCGTCGCCTGCAAAGTTGTACGCATATTGAAGTTCATCCACCGCACGATTGTAAGCGCCGTAAAGTGCGTAGACTTCGGCTTTACTTTGATGCATTTGCGAAAACTTTTTGGACTTCTGATAAGCCTCGCTCATAAGCTGATGCGCAATCTGGTAATCCTTTCTCACCAATAAAAAGTCTTTTAATAACGATATGGCGTCATCGTATTTTTGTGCGCTTATCAAGGCGTTTGCCTGGTTGAGTGCTAGCACTTGGTTTCTAGGGTTATGGGTAATATGAGGTGATAGCAGCTCCACGGCCTTTAATGGTTGACCCAAAGATATATAAATATCCGTCATTGCATCGAGATAAAAAAGGTTCCCTTTATCAGCGGCAATGAGCTGATCCATGATTGTCTTGGCTTTTTCGATTTTTTCAGCTCGCATGTATGCCAATGCTAAGCCGTAGAGTGACGCTTCTTTGCTGCGCTGTACGTCTTGCGCTACCGCCGCTTCGAAATATTCTATCGCGTAGTCGGCTTCAAAGGAGTAGCGTGACTTTATACGCGCTTTTGCTAACTCGAATTGTTTCTTGATTGGCAAATAGCGTCTTGGATAATCACTGGCGCGGCTTCGCGCGTCAGCAATACGTGTCTCGGTTAAGGGGTGAGTAAGTAGTCGTGCTGGCGGACGAGAAACCATACGGTATTCTTCTGCCATTGTTGAGAAAAACGATGCTGCAGCATTGGGATCAAAACCGGCTCTCGCTAGCATAGCAATGCCTATTCTGTCCGCTTCTTGTTCATTTGAGCGGGTGTAGTCGATTTGCATCTGTGCTGAGGCTGCTGAACCTGCCTGCATGGCCGCAATACCCGCTTCTGGGTTAGCCATTGCAATGAGTACACCACCGATTAGAGACGCCAATGCCAATGGCGAAGAGCGCTGCTGCGCCTGCATCCGTCGCGCAATATGACGCTGTGTAACGTGAGATATTTCATGGGCAAGTACCGAAGCCAATTCGCTCTCGCTCTCCGCTCGGCGCATTAACCCAGTGTGAACACCAATATGTCCGCCGAAAAACGCGAAAGCGTTGATAGCATCGTTATTAACCCAAAAAAATTCGAATGGAAACTTTGCGTTGTCAGCGTGAACAACGAGTCGATTTCCAACATCTTGGAGATACTCATCAAGTACCGGGTCAGAGATAATGGGACTCTGACCACGCATTTGACGCATTACTGCATCACCGACGATCATTTCCTTATCTAAAGAAATGGCGTCCGAGGCCACCACCCCTATTTCGGGTAGGGCATTCTTATTGCTGTAATTGGCATCTTGTGCAACAGCCGTTAAGCTCGATGTGAGCATGAAGGAAAGGGCAACCAAAGATGCTGAAAACTTTTTTCTCATGAACCTACAATCATTGTATACGGTTAATACTGCTTAATCCTTAGAGCGCTAAGTTGCTAAACAGTTTCAAATTTTATTTGTTTCTTATATGCATTATTTTCGAATACACAAGACAATATCGCTTACGCCATTTCGTTTATGACACGACGTTTGTAACAATGCGACACACAAGCGCGTCCAGTTTTTTAATTAGTGTTGCAACACCACTCTACACACTATTGCTTATACTGTAAAAACATCATACCAGTTTGATTTTGAAAGATTCTTAACTACTACTTATTGCTAATTGCCTGCGCTATCAACTATGATGCGTGTCCTATTCTTAGTTATTTCTAGGCGTTTCTATGATTAGCGTTTTTGGTCGATGGTACCGACGCAAATTTTCCGATCCAGATGCAGCGATGCTGCTGATTTTGATTCTTCTAACCACAACAGTATTGCTGCTGTGGGGCGAACTAATTATGCCTGTGCTGGTTGCAGCGGTTATAGCTTATTTGCTTGACTGGCCGGTAAGTCGCTTAGTGAATGTTGGTGTTAGTCGCATCTTGGCATGCGGCGTCGTTATGCTCGGATTTATCACCATCACTATTCTAACCTTGATTGGTCTGGTTCCCATTATCTCCAAGCAGAGTGTAAACCTGATTCAGGAAACGCCGTTGATTTGGCAAAAAGCTCAAGAGTGGATATTGACGTTGCCAGATAAGTATCCAGATTACGTACAGGTGTATCAAATCCATCAAATGATGGAGGGGCTAAATGACAAGTTAGTAGAAGTGGGAGAAACCCTAATTTCTGCTTCGTTCAGTAATATCGCCAATTTAGCCGCACTGCTAGTTTATATGGTGCTGGTGCCCTTAATGGTATTTTTTATGTTGAAAGACAAGCTTTTCTTTCTAGACAGCATTTCTCGTTTATTGCCAAAAGAACGCCGCTTAATTACCCAAGTGGGCCACGAAATGAATTCTCAAATCGCTAATTATATTCGCGGCAAAGTGATTGAAATCATTATAGTTGGTGTAGTGAGTTGTGTAACCTTCGTGCTTATGGATTTACGTTACGCCATTTTACTTGGGGTTTTAGTCGGGTTTTCTGTACTTATTCCATATATCGGTGCTGCAGTGGTCACTATACCCGTCGCAATTGTTGCAATGTTTCAGTGGGGTATATCGCCAGAGTTTTGGTATCTAATGATAGCTTACGGCATTATCCAAGCATTAGATGGTAATTTACTGGTTCCGTTATTGTTCTCTGAGGCGGTAAGTCTTCACCCGCTTTATATCATTGTTGCTGTTTTGGTGTTTGGCGGTCTTTGGGGCTTTTGGGGCGTTTTTTTCGCCATACCACTCGCCACTCTAGTAAAAGCCGTGGTTACTGCATGGTCAAGTAATCCAGTTGCTATTCCCGAAGAGGCAAAGTAACGAATGCTAAGTACAAAAAAGCCCGGATAACTGCGCATTATCCGGGCTTTTTCGTTATTGCTTGAGTTTAGCTGTTCAGGTAATCCAGAACGACTGTGTGGTGTTCTTTTGTTTTGAACTTATTGAAAACATGCTCAATTACACCGTTCTCGTCTATTAAGAAAGTCTGGCGGTGAATGCCGTCGTATTCTTTACCCATGAACTTTTTAGGGCCCCACACACCGAACGCATCAGCTACCGCGTGATCTTCGTCAGAAAGAAGGGTGAAGTTCAGATTTTCTTTTTCAATAAATTTGGGCAAACGCTTCACGGCATCTGGGCTTACACCCAGCACAACCACATTTTTTGCTGCTAGTTCATCATTAACATCGCGCAGGCCTTGTGCTTGTACTGTGCAGCCTGGCGTCATGGCTTTAGGGTAAAAGTAAACCAGTACTTTTTTGCCGGAAAAATCAGTTAAAGAAACGGTCTCGTTGTCTTGATTTTGCAGTGAAAATTCTGGAGCTTTATCACCAGCTTGTAACGTTTTCATTGGGATCCTTTTTGTGTTTGTCTATTACTTTACCTGTCACATTTAACGAATCGAACAGGGACATTAGATCAGATTCTAAGGCATCAACATTTTCATCTGAAGGAAGCGACACAACAAACTTGCATCGCATGCTGTCTTTTCCGGTGGCTTTGTCTTTAAACGTACGTTGACGAAACGCACTTATCATAGCATGTCGGTTAGCAAAAAAGCCTGTCACTGCTTTAATGAGGCCCGCTGCATCTTCGCCGCTAAATTCTACATTGAAGAGGTGCGCAAGATTCTGTTTTTCATGATGACTTGTGCGCTTCATCATAGACAACAAATCAAGTCGTTGGAATAAAGGTGGTAGAATACACTCTGCTTTCGTTACGGCACTTTGTGTTCCTTCTATGATCATTGTCAACGAGAACTCTTTGCCGTAGATAGCCTGTCTACTATCAAGAATATTGCACTGAGCTTCTGATACTGTCGTTGCAATTTCGCTTAGAATGCCACTCTTGTCTGTGCCTAGAATGGTGACGATAAGTTGGTGTTTCGACATCTACTTCACTTCAATGTTAATAATGTCGGGATGTTAGCACAGAGTTTTTTTAGAAGTCAGTGCCTTTTTCTTGTGTTTGAATAAGATATTGTCAAATTCTTGTCATTTTACATGCGCTATTACTTGTGTTTAAGCACTTACATATTTACCATGTGCGCTCACATTTTGCGGAGAGATTATGTTTACTGGTAGTTACGTAGCACTCGTCACGCCGATGCTCGAAAACGGCGACATTGATTACAAGTCTTTAGAGAAACTTGTTAAGTTTCATGTTGAGCAGGGCACACATGGTATTGTGTCTGTTGGAACTACGGGTGAGTCCGCAACGCTACCGTTTGATGAACATATAAATGTGGTCAAAGAAACAGTAGCTATGGCATCGGGCGCTATTCCAGTTATCGCAGGAAGTGGGGCTAACTCTACTGACGAGGCCATCTTTCTTACCGAACAGTTAGGTTCTACCGGTATCGACGGTTTCTTAAGCGTTGTACCTTATTATAACAAGCCACAGCAAAGAGGAATGGTAGCGCATTTTAATGCCATTGCTGACGCCAGTGACCTTCCCGTTATTCTTTATAACGTCCCGGGCCGTACCGTAGCGGATATGCTGCCTGAAACCGTTGCAGAACTCGCAACACACAAGAATATCGTTGGCTTAAAAGACGCAACGGGCAATATTGGTCGTTTGAAGGCCACTCAGCCACTTGTTTCAGACGATTTCGTCCTATTAAGTGGTGACGATGGAACAAGTGCTGAATTTATGTGTGAAGGTGGGCACGGTGTTATTTCTGTTACTGCTAACATCGTACCTAAGGCCATTGCGCAAATGTGCGAAGCGGCCCTAAATAAAGATTTCGATAACTGTCGAGCCATCGACGAGACAATAAAGTTATTGCACAGTGACCTCTTCATTGAGCCAAATCCTGTTATGCCTAAGTGGGCATTATACAAAATGGGCATGATGGAAAGTGCTGTTATGCGATTACCTATGGTTTTACCGGAACTATCAAGCCAAAAACGTATCGAAGAACTACTAAAAAAATACGCATTGATTTCTGGTTAATAAGGAACACAGATGAAAAGAACGCTGGCTATAGCAAGTTCAGTAGCGATGGTTGCACTTGCAGGTTGTTCAAGCCAAATAGATAGAAAGACCGCGTCAGGTAGCTACGAGTACTTAAAAACTAAAGAACAGAAAACCTTAGAAGTACCGACTGAATTAGATGCACCTACTTTTTCAAGAGATTTTGCTGTACCTGAATTAGGTCAAGAAGCAGACCCATCTCTTGTAGGAAAAAAACTAGTGGTGCGCTCGCCAGCACTGGTGCTCCCGCTAGTTTCAGGTTCACATGTTGAAGAGGGTAAGAGTACAGCGACTATTTGGTTTGACCAAGTTGACGACAGCCAGCCTCTAAGCCAAGCCATTTGGAATTCGCTATTGAGTTTCTTGGATGAGCAGGGCATTGGTGTGGATAGCTTCAGTCCTGAAGATAGAGTGTTGATCACGGATTGGATGGTCATTACGAAAGAAATAGATGGCCCTTGGTATAGTTTTACTGACGAAGAGAGTGAAATAGGCCGTCGTTTTGAATTTAGTCTGGATGTTAAACCTCACGGCCGAAGCGCTGCACTTACGGTTGATTTAAAAGATTACATGCAGACGCTAGGTAATGATGTCGTTGCCGAGGTATCTTCAATGGAAGAGCGCCGTGAAGAAGTTGACGTGTTAAACCAGGTAATTGGTCATTACGAATACCAAATTCAGTTAGCTGAGACGCGAAGAATTGCGAAAATCCGCCAGGGTATTAAAACTGAAATGGGCTTTAATGCTGACGGTGATGCGGCATATATGGTTGAAGCCCAGTATGATGTGGCGTGGCCAAGGATGCTTTTGGTTCTTCGCAAGCTTGGATTCGACGTCAAAGATTTAGATAAGTCAAACGGCCTACTATTTGTCACCTATAACGGAGATCAAGGTAGTTGGTGGGATGGTTTATTCTCAAGCGATAAAGCGTTACTTAAAAAAGGTGATTATCGTTTGAAAGTTGCTAAAGCGGGTGCAGATCGCACATCAGTAACCTTCATGAATAATGAAAGTGTACCGTTTGAAGCAAATCAGGTTTCCGACCTTTACAGTGCATTTGCTGAGGTCATGTCAGAAGATAACCTTGATATATAACTGAGACTGAGAATGGAAAAACGCGACGAGCTTTACCGCGGTAAAGCAAAAACTGTTTATTACACTGATGACAGCGATAAACTGATTCTTCACTTTAGAAACGATACTTCAGCGTTCGACGGTGAAAAAATTGAGCAGCTTGATCGCAAGGGTGAAGTAAACAACAAGTTTAATCACTTTATAATGACAAAGCTTGAAGAAGCGGGCATTGCAACACAAGTTGAAGCGCTGGTTTCTGATACCGAGTCTTTGGTTAAAAAGCTAGACATGATCCCTGTCGAGTGCGTGGTGAGAAACTTATCTGCTGGGTCTTTGGTCCGCAGACTAGGTGTGGAGGAAGGCAAAGAGCTGAACCCACCTATTTTCGAGTTTTTCCTTAAAAACGATGCGCTTCATGATCCAATGGTTAACGACTATCACATCTTATCATTTGGTTGGGCAACAGAAGCACAAATAGCTGAAATGAAGGCACTTACCTTCAAAGTAAACGGCGTACTGAAAGCATTGTTTGACGAAGCCGGTATGTTGCTTGTCGACTACAAACTTGAATTTGGTGTTGATAAAGACGGCAATATTGTACTAGGCGATGAATTTACACCTGACGGCTGTCGTCTATGGGACAAAGAAACCCGTAAAAAGATGGATAAAGATCGCTTCAGACAAGGCCTTGGCTCTGTTGTAGAAACTTACATTGAAGTTGCTGAGCGTTTAGGTTTGTCGCTGTAGTGTTATCAGCATTTTATGACTAATTGAAAGAGGACCATGCGGTCCTCTTTTTCGTTTATACAATGCTACAAGGTTAATTGCTGTGTTACCTTATTATTTAGTCACTCTCGATTTATCTAAAAAGAACACTTTTACTCAGTCTATTTATGACAAATCACACGGTCATATTTTCCTGAGTCCAATTAAATGCTAGGGAGAAGCGCTTGCTTAAAACTCTTTCACTAGTGGCTATTGCAATGTTTGCGTTTGCTGCCAATTCGCTTCTGTGTCGTATGGCATTTTCAAATTCAACGATAGACCCTGTAAGCTTTACTTCCTTACGCATAATGAGTGGTGCAGTTGCTCTTTTGCTTTTATCTTTTTTTTCAAGACGAAAACAACCACAGCGTCATTATACTGAAAATTTATGGCAGGACGTTAAACGTAATGCGAGTGTGTTTGGTGGCCTTTCATTGTTTGTTTATGCCATTAGCTTTTCCTTCGCTTACATATCCATGTCTACGGGTACGGGCGCACTATTGCTGTTTGGCGCGGTTCAATTAACGATGATATCAGTTGGCTTAATGGGTGGTGAACGCTTCAGAATACGTCAGTGGTTTGGTTTCGCTTTTGCTTTCACAGGTTTAATTATTCTCTTGTTACCAAGTGCATCTGCACCATCTTTATTATCGGGAGCAGTAATGGTTATTGCTGGTATATCTTGGGGCATATACTCATTACTAGGTAAAAAAAGTGCATCCGCGCTTTTATCTACTTCAGGCAACTTTATTTATGCTTCGTTGCTTTGTATTTTAATGATGGGTGCCGTGCTACTACTCAGTGATGAGTATTTAGTTTTAAACAAGGCTGGCATTTACTATGCCTTAGCGTCTGGAATTTTAGCCTCTGGATGCGGGTACGCTATCTGGTATAGCGTACTGCCGCTTATCAAGTCAACAAGTGCAGCGACCGTGCAGTTGAGCGTGCCTGTTATCGCAACGATGATGGGGTGGGCGGTACTAGAAGAACAACTTAATTTACAAGTCATAATCGCGTCAATTGCCACCCTTGGCGGTATTTACTTAGTTATTAAAAAATAATTGGAACCTAGTGTTCAGTTACCGTTGACGGCTTAATAATACTGGAAATATAAATTCTGCTGAATATCCGTTTTTAGGGGAAGGCGAGGAACCTCTGTGAATATATAGACTAAAGGCTAATGTTTGTGGGGTGAAAGAATGCTACCGTGATTAGCTAAGTAGACTGCCAAGCGATGGCATGCAAGATGACAAACCTACCAGTTAAGACTGCGGTCGAGTACTGCATTTAACTCATATCATCCCATTTTTCACTGTCGCTATCTTTTCGTTGGTTGCTTACTGGATATAGCTAAACAAGGCAAAAGGAATAATATAGCGTTGGCATAAAATTTTTTTGTTAACTGCTGATATCTGATTGCGCCGAATGTAATGCGTTGTTAGGAACATATGGTGAGTTATTTTCGTAAAATTACCAATGAACATGAACGACTAAGTGCGTTAAAGCGGCTTGCTATCGTCGACACGCCAGTCGAGGCGCGTTTTGACCGCTTAACTCATTTGGTGTGCCGTGTTTTTAACTGTAAGTTTGCATTTATTTCATTTGTTGATGAGCACCGTCAATGGTTTAAATCATCGGCGAACATTGCTATTACAGAAACACCTATACGCGAAGCACTGTGCACGCATACCATAGAGCAGTCACAGCCTCTCGTTATTTCAAATACATTGGAAGACAAGCGTTTCAGAGAAAATTCGCATGTTGTGGGCGAGCCACACTTTCGGTTTTATGCTGGTGTAAGGCTTATATTTGAAGGCCATGCGGTTGGTACTTTGTGTGTCCTTGATAATGAGCCCAAGCAGTTAAGTCAATCTCAAATCGAACAATTGCAAGGATTCGGGGAGCTAGTCGAGAGTGAGCTAAATAAAAAAGAATATAACGACCTCTCCGAACAGTTGGAAGAGTACCAATTTAAACTAGAACAAACGCAAAAAATAACGCGTGTGCGAAGTGCAATTTTGGAAAAAGTGGTCAATGCAGAATCTTTACATACTGTTCTGCATGACATTGTTTATGCGATTGAAGCCGAATACAAAGAGCAAATTTGCAGTGTTTTGTTGCTTGAGAACGGAAGGCTCAAAAAGGGTGCTGCGCCATCGTTACCCGACTTTTATAATGACGCCATTGACGGAGTAGACATTGGTGAAGGTGTTGGCTCGTGCGGAAATACCGCGGCAACCAATGAACCTACTATTGTCGAGGATATAAGTACACATCCATATTGGTCTGCATGGAAGGGGCTGGCAGCATCGGCAGGTGTAGCTGCATGTTGGTCTCAGCCTATACAAGGAGCGAATGGCGAAGTCATCGGTACTTTCGCCATTTATCATCGCGAAAAGGCGATACCCACTGCAGAAGAAAGAGTGTTAATTAGGCAATTTGCCCATATCGCCAGCATCGCTATAGAGCGGGAGTTGGCGAATAGAGTCATATGGAGACAGGCCAACTTCGATTCTTTGACAGGCTTACCCAACCGAAACTTGATGCTCGGTCACCTTCAATTGGCGATGAAAACTGCCGATCGAGAGAATGAAAAAGTCGCTGTTGTGTTTTTAGACTTAGACAATTTTAAGGATGTAAATGACGCATTAGGGCACGATGTCGGCGACAAGCTATTGGTAGAGTGTGCTATGCGTATAAAACGCTGTTTACGCGCTGATGACACGGTATCAAGGTTAGGTGGCGACGAATTTGTCATTATTTTAAACGGTATTTGTGGCTTAAGTTCGATAGAAAATGTTGTACAGAAAGTTCTGAGTGAAATAATTAAGCCTTATACGTTAGAGTTTGAGCGCATTCACACAAGCGCGAGCATGGGTATTACTTTATATCCCGAGGATGCGAATGACGTAAAAGATCTATTAAAAAATGCTGACCAAGCCATGTATGGTGCAAAAGCTCAGGGTAAAAATAGTTACCACTATTTTACGCACGACATGCAAAAAGCAGCAATTAGAAGAATATCGTTATTGAATGACCTGCGTTATGCAGTAAAAAACAACGAACTGTTTCTTGAGTACCAGCCCATCGTCTGTTTCAACGACTCAAAAGAGGTGAAAGCTGAAGCTCTGCTTCGGTGGCAGCACCCCATAAAAGGTCGCATAGCACCCGATGATTTTATTCCTTTAGCTGAAGAGTCAGGGCTTATTATAGAAATAAGCAACTGGGTTTTCGATGAAGTCACTAGACGAATAAAACAATGGCGACGCGAGCATAGCAAGTTTGTTCAGATAAGTATTAACACGTCGCCTAGTCAATATTTTAATCAGGAATCTAATATCACTGAATGGTTAACTTTGTTATTAGAGAGAGGGCTCAGTGCTCGCTCTATATTACTTGAAGTTACTGAAAACTTACTCATGGAGGCCGACGCTGAAGTATCTAAAAAGCTGTTTCAATTCAGGCAGGCGGGGATTGATATAGCCTTAGATGATTTTGGTACTGGTTTTTCTTCTATCTCTTATCTTAAAAAATTTCCGACTGATTACATAAAAATAGACAAGAGTTTCGTCAACGCTATGACTGATGTTAGCAACGACAAAGTGTTATGCGAAGCGATAATTGTTATGGCTAAAAAACTGGGCATTAGCGTTGTTGCTGAGGGTGTAGAAACAGAAGAGCAGTTTAATATATTAAGCGCAATGGGATGTGACTATGCGCAGGGCTACTTAATTGCGAGACCAATGCAACTCTCTGACTTTGACGCTTATTTGAAAGAAAACTAGCGCGTTGCGCGCTAGTTTTATCGAGCATTTAAATTGATATTTACTTGAACTTAAGAAAGCGTGGCTAGCGCCTTTCCAGAGTACTGGTTTAACTCGTCGATTCGGTTTTCTTTAATTTTGTTGGCCCAGTTTGGATCCTGTAGAAGAGCCCTTCCAACTGCAACTAGGTCAAACTCGTCTGCCTCTAATCGTTCAAGTAAATCATCGACCGAGCGAGTGCTTGAATCTTGTCCTTTAAATGCGCCGAAAAAGTCGTCATTTAGCCCAACAGACCCTACTGTGATAGTGGGTTTGCCTGTTATTTTTTTCGTCCAACCAGCAAGGTTAAGCTCGTCCCCTTCAAACTCATTTTCCCAATAACGACGTTGAGAACAATGAAAAACATCTACGCCAGCTTCGCTTAGTGGAAGTAGAAACTGCTCTAGCTCTTGAGGCGTGTGTGCTAAGCGAGCGGTATAGTCTTGTTGCTTCCATTGTGAGTAGCGAAGCACGATAGGGTAATCGGGTCCAGTTGCAGCGCGAATAGCTTTGATTATTTCTACTGCAAACCGACTGCGCTTCTCCATACTTCCACCCCAGCTATCGGTACGCTGATTAGTGCCTTCCCAGAAAAACTGGTCGATTAGATATCCATGCGCTCCGTGAATCTCAATCCCGTCCATGCCGACAGTCTTTGCATCTGCAGCAGCTTGAGCAAAGGCAGAAATCACAGATTCGATGTGTTCAACGGTCATAGGTTCAGTGCCCTGTTTTCCGGGTTTAAATAAACCCGAAGGCCCTGCACTTGGCAGGTCAGGGTAGGGCGCTTTGTCTGCGACCCGTGCCATACCGACGTGCCACAGTTGAGGCATGATTTTTCCGCCTACGCTATGAACTTCGTCTACCACATTTTTCCAACCGGCTAACGCCTCGCCGCCGTGAAATTGAGGAATATTCGCATCCATCGTAGCGACTTTGTCGTTTATGGTAGTACCTTCGGTGATTATTAAACCTGTACCACCCTGTGCGCGTCGCTTGTAATAAGCGGCTACATCAGGCGTGGGAATTCCCTTTGGGGAAAACTGGCGAGTCATAGGTGCCATTACGATTCGGTTGGTTAACGATAGGTTACCTTGTGAATAAGGCTTAAACAGTGCGTTAGCTGCCATCTTTTGTTCCTGATTTTATTTTTGCGTTTGGTATGTCCATTAAAAAACTGAGACACCGTTATTATTTTTAGAGGTCTTTAAATAAGGAGTTTAATTAGTGTTTATCCAAGGCGCGGCCCCGTGGGGCTTTATCAATTACTGACACGTTATAACGAATGTGGTTAATACAAGATATTACTAGTGAGGTAGGTTAAGTCAATTTTCAAATGTTGATAGTAGGGCATAAATAAGAATGAGCAAAGGGCTCTTCTAACAGAGCCCTTTCCAAGTTAAGGGTATGGCTAGTCTAAAATCTCTATAATTTCCCTTGTCGCTTGTACAAGGCGTACCACTTTGTTCTCGATACGAACCGTTACTACCCCGTCTTTTCCCAATGGTACAATGACGCTGGAATGGTCATAAACATCACGGTCCAATCGCTCACCAACAGCTAGCTTTTTTTCCCAACCTGGCGGTAATTCCCCCGTCCGCTCATATTTTTTCTCTATGCCCGGTGGCAACGATTTACCTTTGTGGGGGTTATTGGGGGTGGCGCTAGCAGGTAGGCTGCAGATCGCAATCGCGAACGATACACCGATAACGGGTAAAATTTTCATTATTAACCTCACAAATTTCATAAAAGCGCTAAACCATTTTGAAATTGTTATACAAGATATCCTAGTATAGCTTTTCGTTAGCGCCTCTAGCTTTAGAGCTATCAGGCCCATCTTTTAAAATACGAGTTATTGTAAAACCAGTAACGATAAAACTTTCTAATTAAAGTAAGCGAAAACTGTACCAAGCTATAGCCTACTACCATGAAACTATACAAAGTTTAGTAATTAGAGCAGCTTAAACTTAACTACAGTAATATTAGTTTACGCACTAGGCAGAAAGGCTGTTCTGCGATTAAAGGCTTTTTGTTAAAAGCAAAAGTGGTGGACCAAAGATAAACAAGCCCTTGGTGTGATAATGTTGAACCGTCTTCATAGCCGAGGTTATGGAAAGCTATCCCTTGGCATTAGCAAAGAACCTAATACTTTGGACATTATAAGAGAAGGACGATAATGAGCGAAATTGTATTTACGCGTGAAGAAAAAGACGCGTTAGTTGCTAAACTGCAACGGTATTTTGATGATGAGTTAAATGTGGAACTTGGTCAATTTGACGGAGAATTTCTTCTCGATTTTATCAGTAAGGAAATAGGCGCATCGTTTTATAACAAAGGCATAAGTGACGCTAGAGCCGTTGTTGCATCGCGCTTACAGGTCATTGATGAAGAACTGTATGCCATCGAAAAAGTCCTTTGAGTTCTTGAAGCTTTTAAAGCCTGCATTTAGCAGGCTTTATAGTAAATGGTTGATCCATTCTTATACGCAAAAAATAATCAGTACTAGAGTTCCTGATTGGTAGGTCTAATGATCATTTCGTTTATGTCTACGTCGCCAGGTTGCTCTATGGCAAACGTCACTGCACGTGCAATAGCACCTGCATCGATAGCATCGTCATACATATCGTCTGCCATTTGCTTCGAGTCTTTATGAGATATGTGGTCAGTAAGCTCTGTTGCAACTGCACCTGGTGAAATATTAGTAGAGCGAATTTGACCGTTTGACTCCCTGCGAATGCCTTCACTTATTGCCTTAACAGCGAATTTAGTAGCGCAATAAACTGTAGCACCTGGGAAAACCACATGACCTGCAACAGAGGAAAGATTGATAATATGCCCGCTTTGTTGTTTACGCATGTGTCCTAGAACCGCTGCTACGCCATACATAACGCCTTTAATGTTTACATCTATCATCTGATCCCACTCATCAACCTTCATCTCGTCGAGAGGGGCTAGGGGCATAAGGCCAGCATTATTGACGAGTACGTCAATACGACCATAGGTATCTATCGCGGCTTTAGCAAGCGCTTTCACTTCTTCCTTTTTCGTGACATCTACCGTCTTATATGTTGCGTGGCCGCCTGAAGATTCAATCTCATCTACAAGTTTTTTAAGACGGTCCTCACGGCGAGCGCCTAAAACTAATTTCGCGCCTTTGCCTGCGAGCATTTTCGCTGTCGCTTCTCCAAGCCCGCTACTTGCACCAGTAATGATTACTACTTTTCCAGAAACTTCACTCATAACATTATCCTTACGTTTGATTAGTCGTAGGTTGCTACGTCTAAGTATCGAAGTGGATTACTTCAATTCACATAATTGCTGTGAGAGTGTTGTTCAGAGCGATGAATGAAAAGGTTATAAGGGGACTTTTATTTTTAGCGGACATTTAGCCACGCAGCAACATGGAAGAATCTCATCGTCATCAATAAAGGCGAGGGGATCGGTGGTGTATTCGACTTCACCTTCAATCAGTTTTGTACGGCACGCACCACAAAACCCTTCACGACAGTGGTAGTGAATATTGACGCCTGCTGATTCAAGGGCGGTTAAGATAGTGGTGTCAGAGGGGGCAATAATCGCCCCCACATCGACAACGTCGATGCGGAGTGATTTATCGTTACTGCTCATTAAGCTGTGGGTTTACAGCTCAAAATCAGCAAAATCGTCTTCGCTCACAGCAGAATCTATCTGCCCAACAAGATAAGAACTTATTTCAGATTCTTGTGGCGCCACTTGCACATTGTCTGAATTTAAGTAGTTGTTCATCCATGGTAGCGGGTTACTGCTTATCTCGAATGGCGTATCTAGACCAATCGCTGACATACGTTGATTCGCAATGTACTCAACGTATTGGCAAAGAATTTCTTTGTTTAAACCAATCATAGAGCCGTTTTGGAACAGGTAATCAGCCCATTGCTTTTCTTGCTCAACGGCGTTCATGAAGATCGCGCGGGCTTCGTCTTTGCATTCTTCTGCAATCTGCGCCATTTCTGGGTCATCTTTACCCTTAGCCCACAAGTTTAGAATGTGCTGTGTTGATGACAAATGCAGATTTTCATCTCGAGCAATCAAACGAATAATCTTAGAGTTACCTTCCATCAACTTACGTTCTGCAAAGGCAAACGTACAGGCAAAAGATACATAAAAACGAATCGCTTCTAGTGCATTTACCGAGTTCATACACAGATAAAGCTTCTTCTTAAGCTCGTACATGTTAACGGTGTATGCAGTGCCATTGACGGTATGAATACCTTCACCCTGAGTCTGCCAAAGCTGAGTCGCGAAAATAAGGTCGTCATAGTATTTAGAAATGTCAGCCGCACGGCGCTTAATTTCATCGTTTACAACGATATCTTCGAATATCTCGCTTGGATCAGAGAACAGATTGCGCAAAATGTGCGTGTATGAACGTGAGTGAATAGTCTCGAAGAAAGACCATGTTTCAACCCACGTCTCTAATTCCGGTAGCGAGATAATAGGCAAGAACGCAATGTTCGGGCTACGGCCTTGTACCGAATCTAACAGAGTTTGGTACTTAAGGTTTGAAATAAAGATGTGCTTTTCTGGATCGGTCAATTTTTGGAAATCAACACGGTCGCGAGAAACGTCAACCTCCTCAGGGCGCCAAAAAAAGCTAATTTGCTTCTCAATAAGCTTTTCGAATATGGCATGCTTTTGCTGGTCGTAGCGTGCAACGTTTACGGGGTTACCGAAAAACATCGGCTCGATCAATGGATTAGTACTTTGCTGATTAAACGTAGTGTATTTCATGATGGCCTAACTAAAAACTTAATGATTAACGCGTATTATTGTTTGTGTTCTTGCTGCGAAATAGTAATGGCAAATGCAAAAAATTCCTTTTACGCATCTGCCATTTTAACAGAGCGACGTGCTTTAAATTTTACACGCGCCGCCTGCACAATCATCATCTTCCTCTACCACGACTTCTTCTTGACGTGGCATAGGCTCGTTTGCTTTAGCGTCTAGCGCTGAGGTGTCTGATGCACCATCACGAGTATTATGATAATAGAGCGTTTTAACACCTAGCTTATACGTAGTAAGAAGGTCCTTAAGCAGAAGCTTCATTGGCACCTTGTTACCTTCGTAACGGCTTGGATCGTAGTTGGTATTCGCTGAGATAGTTTGGTCGATAAACTTCTGCATGATACCAACAAGTTGTAGGTAACCATCGTTTGAAGGAATATCCCAAAGTAGCTCGTATTGATCTCTTAGCGTTTCGTACTCAGGTACAACTTGCTTAAGAACACCATCTTTGCTCGATTTAATGCTGATAAAACCACGCGGTGGCTCAATGCCGTTTGTCGCGTTAGAAATCTGCGAAGACGTCTCTGACGGCATTAATGCTGACAGCGTAGAGTTACGCAAACCGTGAGTTTTGATTTCTTCACGAAGTGCATCCCAGTCGTAATGAAGTGGTTCATTACATACGCTATCAAGATCTTTCTTATAGCTGTCAATTGGCATGATGCCTTGAGAATAAGTGGTTTCGTTAAACTTAGGACACGCACCTTTTTCTTTCGCAAGATTGTTCGACGCTTTAAGTAGATAGTACTGCATTGCTTCGAACGTGCGGTGAACTAGACCGTTCGCGCTGTGATCAGAATATTTAACGCCATTTTTAGCAAGGTAGTATGCAAAGTTGATAACACCAACACCCAGCGTACGACGTCCCATTGTTGCGTTATACGCAGCAGGAACAGGATAGTCTTGGTAATCAAGCAGGTTATCTAGTGCACGTACTGCAAGGTCAGATAGCTCTTCAAATTCGTCCAGTGACTTAATCGCACCTAAGTTAAACGCTGACAGCGTACAAAGTGCAATTTCACCATTTTCGTCGTTAACGTGCTGCAGAGGTTTTGTAGGTAGCGCGATTTCAAGGCACAGGTTGCTTTGACGAACAGGCGCAACTTCTGGGTTAAACGGGCTGTGCGTATTACAATGGTCAACGTTTTGTAGGTAAATACGACCTGTGCTTGCACGCTCTTGCATGAACAAGCTGAATAGCTCCATCGCTTTAATTTGCTTTTTACGGATGCTGTCGTCGTTTTCGTATTTAACGTATAGCTCTTCGAACTTCTCTTGATCTGCAAAGAATGCATCGTAAAGACCAGGTACGTCAGACGGGCTAAACAGTGAGATATAGCCATCTTTCATCATGCGCTGGTACATCAGTTTGTTAAACTGAACACCGTAGTCTAGGTGACGTACACGGTTTTCTTCAACACCACGGTTGTTCTTAAGCACTAACAGTGATTCAACTTCCATATGCCAAATAGGGTAAAACAGCGTAGCTGCGCCACCACGAACACCACCTTGTGAACAGCTTTTAACGGCTGTTTGGAAGTATTTGTAGAATGGAATACAACCCGTATGGAATGCTTCACCGCCGCGAATAGGGCTGCCTAGCGCGCGAATACGGCCTGCGTTTACACCGATACCCGCACGCTGGCTTACGTATTTAACAATGGCACTTGCCGTTGCATTGATTGAATCTAAGCTGTCGCCGGTCTCGATAAGTACACATGAGCTAAACTGGCGAGTAGGCGTACGCACACCGGCCATGATTGGCGTAGGTAGTGAAAGCTTGAATGTTGACGCAGCATCGTAGAAGCGGCGAATATAGTCCATACGCGTCGCTTTGTCATAATTTGCGAAAAGGCATGCAGCTACTAAGATATATAGGAACTGTGCACTTTCGTAAATTTCGCCAGTAACACGGTTTTGGACCAAGTACTTGCCTTCAAGCTGCTTAACTGCGGCATAGCTGAAGTTCATGTCGCGCCAATGGTCAATATATGTGTCCATCTCAGCAAATTCTTCAGGCGTGTAGTCTTCAAGAAGGTGCTTGTCATACTTGCCCATGTCAACCATCTTTCCTACATGCTCAAGTAGCGCTGGCGGCTCAAACTGGCCGTAGGCTTTTTTGCGAAGATGGAAAATTGCCAAGCGTGCTGCTAGGTATTGATAATCTGGCGCATCGGTAGAGATCAAATCTGCCGCTGATTTGATCAGGGTTTCGTGGATCTCACTGGTATTAATACCATCATAGAACTGAATCTGTGCCTTGATTTCAACTTGTGAAACAGAAACGTTTTTAAGTCCTTTCGCTGCCCATGTCACGACTTTGTGAATTTTCTCTAAGTCGATGGACTCTTTTTCACCGTTGCGTTTGGTGACGAATAAGTTGTTGTTCATGTTACTGGCCGTTTTTCTGTTAGCGCTTGAAGCGTGGGCTATCTTGAGCCCATTTTCGTTTTTAATTTTATGTTGTGGGCGATGTTATCGAAGTTGGCTCACGCCAGATAACTACACACACTAAAGCTGCCTAGACCAATACTGAGAGTATAAAGTAGAGACTGCTTTTTTTATTCTTTACTGCTTTGTATTTTCAGCGAGGTTAACGTTGCAGGCCAAAATGACATCACCAAAGATGGTCTGCAGATCTATTTGATCCCGAAAATCAATGTTGGGATCGCGTGCTGAATTAAACACAAGATAGTGAGGTTTTGACTTGATTGCAACCCAATATCTGGTGGTATTTCAAGCACTCAATCTGGCATGAAATTTATGTTAGTAACAACTAACTTTTTAGCGTTCTACAAGCGTAAAATATCCGGAATGCAAGCGTTTTAAATAAAATCTTAATCGTAAAAATTAATTTATTCTTAGAATTCAGTTTTTATATAAACACGATATATGGTGTTTAAAATATCGCCGCAGCCCAATATATAGTGTTAAATTAACTTTGCGCTACTGTATATAGTAAGTAGTTTACGTCGACATTATTAGACGAAAGATAAAAGCCCTGCGAAATTGGGTCCATGTGCAAACCCGTCATATCTCGTGGTAGTAGACCTGCTTGATCCGTCATTTTCAGAAGTTCTGATGGTTTGATGAACTTACTGTGATCGTGGGTACCTTTTGGAACCAATTTGAGAATATATTCCGCGCCAACAATCCCCATTAGATAAGACTTTAAGTTTCTGTTAAGCGTAGAAAAGAAAACGTGGCCACCAGGCTTTACTAATTTTGCACACGCTAATACAACAGAAGCAGGGTCGGGCACATGCTCTAACATTTCCATACAGGTCACTACATCGAACTGATGCGCGTTTGCCTCGGCGAATGCTTCAGCTGTAGAGCAGACATAATCCACTTTCACACCAGATTCCAAGCCGTGAAGTTTCGCTACTTCTAACGAAGCTTCAGCCATATCCAAGCCGGTTACCATGGCACCCGCACGCGCCATTGATTCCGCTAGTATGCCGCCGCCACAGCCAATATCGATGACTTTTTTATCAAACAGACCTTCGCTGTGTTGATTGATGAAGTCCAAACGAAGCGGGTTAATAAGGTGCAATGGTTTAAATTCACCCTCTGGATCCCACCAGCGAGAAGCGAGTTCAGAGAACTTATTGATTTCTTGTTGATCGACGTTCGTCATGAGTATAACAATCCTTAATCTATCTCTTTTTAAGATATCGTAAATTCAGGTTGTGTTTCACTGTTTTTAAACAGAAATAGGCAAATTATAAGAAGGGGTGAACGAAAAGTAATCGCTTGCCTTTTAGTTGATTAATAAGCGTAATTAAGCGCTACATAATTCTGTCATCAAGTGGTACACTCAAAGCACGATTATGACCCACATAATAATAACAGTGCGCTCCCATGCCTTGTTTTCACAATGATGTGAAACTAAGCGCTGGATAACGCAGAACAAACCAAGATAAAGGGATTAAGCAGTTTATGTCTGATAACGCTAAAGAAATCCTCCCCGTTAATATTGAGGAAGAGTTAAAGAACTCTTACCTTGATTACGCGATGAGCGTTATTGTCGGGCGAGCCTTGCCTGACGTAAGAGATGGCTTGAAGCCAGTGCACCGTCGTGTGCTGTTCGCAATGAACGAACTGAAAAACGACTTTAACAAGCCATACAAAAAATCTGCCCGTGTGGTAGGTGACGTAATTGGTAAATATCACCCTCATGGTGACTCTGCAGTTTACGACACTATTGTTCGTATGGCGCAACCGTTCTCACTTCGCTATATGCTGGTAGACGGTCAAGGTAACTTCGGATCGGTAGACGGCGACTCAGCTGCTGCGATGCGTTATACCGAAGTTCGCATGGCAAAAATTGCGCACGAATTACTCGCCGATTTAGATAAAGAAACCGTTGATTTCGTACCTAACTACGATGGTACAGAGCATATTCCTGAAGTGTTGCCAACGAAGGTTCCTAACCTTCTTGTTAATGGTTCATCGGGTATTGCAGTTGGTATGGCGACGAATATTCCGCCACATAACCTCACCGAAGTAATCAATGGCTGCGTAGCATTAATTCAAGATCCGTCTATTACCATCGATGACTTGATGACTTACATCCCAGGTCCAGATTTCCCAACAGCTGCCATGATCAGCGGGCGCAAGGGAATTGAAGATGCGTATCGCACAGGTCGCGGTAAAATTTATCTTCGTGCTAAAGCGGAAATTGAAACTGACAGCAACGGTAAAGAAACCATTGTTGTAAACGAGATCCCTTATCAGGTTAACAAAGCGCGTCTTATTGAAAAGATTGCTGAACTGGTAAAAGAAAAGCGTATCGAAGGCGTTTCTGCACTGCGCGACGAGTCTGATAAAGACGGTATGCGCATTGTTATTGAAGTTAAACGCAACGAATCTGCCGAAGTTTTGCTTAACCATCTATATGCTAATACCCAGCTTCAAACGGTGTTCGGTATTAACATGGTTGCGCTTGATAACGGTCAGCCTAAGGTATTCAACCTTAAAGAAACGTTAGAGTGTTTTATTCTTCACCGCCGTGAAGTAGTAACACGTCGTACTGTTTTTGAATTACGTAAAGCCCGTGACCGTGCTCATATCCTTGAAGGTTTGGCAATCGCGCTTGCGAATATCGACCCAATTATCGAGTTGATTAAAGCATCGCAAAGCCCAGCAGACGCCAAGAAATCGCTTGTAGCACAAGGTTGGGACTTAGGCGACGTAGCGCAAATGCTTGAGCGCGCAGGCGATGACGCTGCACGCCCTGACTGGTTAATGCCAGAATTTGGTATTCGCGACGGCAAGTACTACCTGACAGAACAGCAAGCGCAGGCTATTCTTGACCTTCGCTTACACAAGCTAACGGGCCTTGAGCACGAAAAAATTCTAGAAGAATATAAGCAACTTCTAGAGATCATCGCAGAACTTCTTCACATCCTAAATAGCCCGGAGCGCTTGATGGAAGTGATTCAAGAAGAACTTGAAAAAGTGCGTGATGAATTTGGTGATGAGCGTCGTACTGAAATTACGGCAGCAAGTCACGATATCGATATTGAAGATCTTATTGAGCAAGAAGACGTTGTTGTAACGCTTTCTCGCGAAGGGTATGTGAAATATCAAAAACTTACAGATTACGAAGCACAGCGTCGTGGTGGCCGTGGTAAATCAGCAACCAAGATGAAAGACGAAGATTTCATTGAAAGGTTACTGGTAGCGAATACCCACGATCACATTTTGTGTTTCTCTACTCGTGGTCGCTTATATTGGTTGAAAGTGTATCAATTGCCGTTTGCTAGCCGTAATGCGCGCGGACGCCCAATTGTTAACATCCTACCGCTTGAAGAAAACGAACGTATTACTGCTATTCTTCCTATTAAAGAATTTGAAGAAGGCAAGTTTGTACTGATGGCAACGGCAAACGGTACAGTTAAAAAGACTGACCTAAGCCTATACTCTCGCCCTCGTTCAAGCGGTATTATCGCTGTTAACCTAAATGAAGGTGATGAGCTAATTGGTGTTGATATTACCCACGGTGATGACGACATTATGTTGTTCTCTGATGCAGGTAAAGTGGTTCGCTTCAACGAGAAGCTTCGCGACAGCGAAACCGGTGAAGTTAAGCGTGACCCAGAGACGGGTGAAGAGCTTCTGGCACTTCGTCCAATGGGAAGAACGGCAACAGGTGTTCGCGGTATTCGTCTTCAAGATGGACAAAAAGTGGTATCACTTATTGTTCCAAAAGGCGACGGCCCAATTCTGACAGCTACAGAGAATGGTTTCGGTAAGCGTACTCCGCTTGAAGATTACCCTGCGAAGAGCCGTGCGACGCAAGGTGTTGTGTCAATTAAGGTGTCTGAGCGTAACGGTAAAGTGGTTGGTGCGGTTCAGGTAGACGAAACCAACGAAATTATGCTTATTAGTGACCAAGGTACACTGGTTCGTACCCGTGTAGGCGAAGTGTCAGTAGTAGGCCGTAACACACAAGGCGTTCGCTTAATACGTACAGTAGAAGGTGAGCACGTTGTAGGGTTACAACGCATTGAAGAAGTGGAAGAGTTACAAGAATTCGACGAAGACGGTAACCTAATCATTTCAGACGATGCGCCAGAACAAGCAGAAACTGCTGTTCAAGAGCAAGAGAACACCGCAGAAGACGGTGACGGCTCAACGACAGAAGAGTAGGGATAGCGCGCAGGTATTCATACTTGCGCATTATCAGTGTTCTTTCAAACAAGCGGCTTTAGCCGCTTGTTTACCTAATAGACCCGCAAAACGTTCAAAACAAAGCGAGTTAAACGGTAATTATCTACAGGTGTTGAAAAACGCGATGAAAGAGGTTTTTAATTTTAGTGCTGGCCCAGCCATGCTTCCAAAGGAAGTCATGGAAAAAGCACAATCAGAATTTACAAATTGGCGCGATTTAGGCTGTTCTGTAATGGAAGTGAGCCATCGTGGTAAAGACTTCATTGAAATAGCGGCAAAAGCTGAGCAAGATTTGCGAGATTTATTGTCCATTCCTTCCAACTACCATGTGCTGTTCACGCACGGTGGTGGGCGTGGGCAATTTGCCGCTGTACCGCTCAACTTATCCAACGCTAACGATACCAGTCTTCACTTAGTCAGCGGTTCTTGGTCTAAAGGTGCCGTTGACGAAGCAAACAAATACAACCATGCCAAAGTGGTGGGTGAAGTATCTGAAAAAGATGGCCTTCATTATATTGCGTCACCTCAGTTGAGCGACATAGACCAGTCAGCCGCGTATTACCATTTCTGTCCAAATGAAACCGTTGACGGAATTGCTTTCGATTGGCTACCAGAGTCGGGCAAGGTGCCACTGGTTTCTGATATGTCTTCGACAATATTGTCTCAGCCGTTAGATGTAGCAAAGCATGGCGTAATATACGCTGGTGCACAAAAGAATATCGGCCCAAGCGGCTTATCAGTTGTAATTGTTCGCGAAGACCTGGTTGGCAAAGCACGTAAAGAAACGCCGTCAATTTTTGATTATGCATTAGCGGCAAAGTCTGACTCTATGTACAACACACCGCCAACGTTCTCGTGGTACTTAGCGGGGCTTGTATTTGAATGGCTTAAAGATATGGGCGGCGTTGACGCTATGGCTAAACGCAATGCTGAAAAGGCAGCGTTATTATATTCAGCCATCGACAGTTCTGACTTTTATTCAAGTAAAGTTCACCCTGACAACCGTTCAAAAATGAACGTGCCGTTTCATTTAGCCAATACCGAACTTGATGGGCTGTTCCTTAAGCAGTCACAAGAAGCAGGGTTACTTGCACTTAAAGGGCATCGTTCAGTAGGGGGCATGCGTGCCAGTATTTACAATGCAATGCCAGTAGAGGGCATTGTTGCGCTAGTTGAATTTATGCGCGAATTTGAAAGAGTGAATGGATAAAATGGAGCAGTTAACATTAGACCCGATTGCAAAAGTATCGGGAGAGGTCAATGTACCTGGCTCAAAAAGTCTGTCTAACCGAGCGCTACTGCTTGCCGCGTTAGCTGAAGGCGAAACTGAACTAACAAACTTGTTAGATAGCGAAGACATTGAGCATATGCTTAATGCACTAACAAAGTTAGGCATCAGCTATCGCTTAAGCGAAGACAAAACCCAATGTGTTGTACAAGGTAACGGTGGGGCGTTTAACGTAGCTGAACCACTAGAGCTGTTCCTAGGTAACGCCGGTACCGCAATGCGTCCTTTATGCGCAGCACTTGCTGCAAGTAACGTTGACACCGTACTTACTGGTGAGCCGCGTATGGAAGAGCGCCCAATTGGCGACTTAGTCGATGCGCTTTTAGAAGCTGATGCTGTCGTCACCTACCTTAAAAACGAAGGCTACCCGCCGCTTCAAATTAAGGGTAAGACATTAAGCGGTGGCGAAATGTCGGTAGACGGCAGTGTATCTAGCCAATTCTTGACTGCGCTTTTAATGGCTGCGCCATTATTTTCAGGTGATGTGACTATTCGTATAAAAGGTGAGTTGGTCTCTAAACCCTATATCGATATCACGTTAGATACCATGGAAAAGTTTGGCGTTACTGTAGAAAACGACAACTACCAAACATTTACGGTTTCTGGTGACGCCAAGTACATTGCGCCGGGTAAATTTATGGTTGAAGGCGATGCATCGTCAGCATCTTACTTCCTTGCAGCCGGTGCCATTAAAGGTGGAACGGTACGCGTAACCGGAATTGGCCAAAACAGCATTCAAGGTGACATTCGTTTTGCTGATGTGCTTGAGGCGATGGGCGCAAAGGTGGTTTGGAACGATGAGTATGTTGAAATAACCGGTGCGCCGCTTAAAGGTGTGAATATGGATATGAACCATATTCCAGATGCGGCTATGACCATTGCCACAACAGCGTTATTTGCTGAAGGTCCAACTACGATGACCAATATTTATAATTGGCGCGTGAAGGAAACAGACCGTCTTGCGGCTATGGCCACTGAGCTTCAAAAGTTGGGTGCGAAGGTGGAAGAAGGGCACGACTACATAAAAGTGTGGCCAACTGATTCGTTGAAGCACGCTGAAATAGACACGTATAACGACCATCGTATTGCCATGTGTTTCTCGCTTGTTGCACTAAGCGATACGCCGGTAACAATAAACGACCCGGGTTGTACGCGCAAAACCTTCCCTGACTACTTTACTCGCTTTAAAACGCTGTATAGTGCGTAAAGTTTGGTAAATGTCTCTTAAAAAATCGCGGTAGGCGAAAGCGCTATAGCCTCTGTAGCCCAATTATTCTAAGCGATTTATTCTAATGTCCAATGCCGCCACTAAGAGGCGGCATTGCTTATCTCTCACTAAAGCGTATAATTGCGCGCGATTTTTAGTAATTTAAATGATGGAGCAGGTATGCATTCCACACCCGTAGTCACGGTTGACGGTCCTAGTGGTGCTGGCAAAGGTACATTGAGTAGCTTGCTGGCAAAAAAATTAGGGTGGCACTTTCTAGATAGCGGCGCAATTTACCGCGTATTAGCAGTTGCTGCACTACACCACGACCTTCCGTGTGATGATGAAGAATGTGTTGTTCCTCTAGCAACCGGTCTTGATGTTAGTTTCGAGACGAATGGCGATACCACTCGCATTATTTTGGAAGGCGAAGACGTTACTGACGATATTCGCACCGAAGAAGTTGGCGCCGTGGCGTCAAAAGTTGCGGCATTACCCCGGGTTCGCGAAGCACTACTTCGCAGACAGCGCGCTTTCCAACAAGATCCTGGTCTTGTTGCTGACGGTCGCGACATGGGGACTGTGGTATTTCCTGATGCGCCTGTAAAGATTTTCCTTACAGCAAGCGCAGAAGCCCGTGCTGAGCGACGCTATAGCCAGTTGAAAGCGAAGGGCATGGATGTTAATATTGCGCGCCTTTTAACCGATATCAAGGCAAGAGACGAGCGCGATACACAACGTGCAGTGGCTCCTTTGGTACCGGCACAAGATGCAGTAATTATAGATTCAACGGACTTGGATATTGACCAAGTCTTTGAAAAAGCGATGGATATTATTTCCTCACGCCTTTAATGACGAGAGCTGATCGCATCCAAAGCAGTGTTGCTACAGGAAGTGGCGACTAATTTTAATAACCCCGCGTTATCCGGATAAGAAGCGTGGATATCAACTTAAAAGTTATTTGAGACTTATGACTGAAAATTTTGCACAACTTTTTGAAGAAAGCTTACAAGAACTAGAAACACGTCCTGGTTCAATTGTAAAAGGTACTGTTGTTTCTATCGACAAAGACATCGTTCTTGTTGATGCAGGCTTGAAATCAGAAAGTGCTATCCCAGCTGACCAATTCAAAAACGCTGAAGGCGAACTAGAAATCGCTATCGGTGACGAAGTAGACGTAGCACTAGATGCAGTTGAAGATGGTTTCGGTGAAACTATTCTTTCTCGCGAAAAAGCGAAGCGTCACGAAGCGTGGGTTGAGCTGGAAAAAGCTTACGAAGATAAAGTTACAATTAAAGGCGTTATCAACGGTAAGGTTAAAGGCGGTTTCACTGTTGAAGTTAACAGCGTACGCGCGTTTCTACCTGGTTCTCTTGTTGACGTACGTCCAGTACGTGACACTACGCACCTTGAAGGCAAAGAGCTTGAATTTAAAGTTATCAAGCTAGATGCTAAGCGTAACAACGTTGTTGTTTCTCGTCGTGCAGTTATCGAAGCAGAAAGCAGCCAAGAGCGTGAAACGCTTCTTGCTAACCTTGAAGAAGGTCATGAAATCAAGGGTATCGTTAAGAACCTTACCGATTACGGTGCGTTCGTTGACCTTGGTGGCGTAGACGGTCTTCTACACATCACTGATATGGCTTGGAAGCGCGTTAAGCACCCAAGTGAAATCGTGAATGTTGGTGACGAAATCAATGTTAAAGTACTTAAGTTCGACAAAGAGAAGCAGCGTGTTTCTCTTGGTATGAAGCAAATGGGCAACGATCCATGGCAAGAAATTGCGTCTCGTTACCCAGAAGGTACTAAGATCAACGGTCAGGTTACTAACCTTACTGACTACGGCTGCTTCGTTGAAATCGAAGACGGTGTTGAAGGTCTTGTACACGTTTCTGAAATGGATTGGACTAACAAGAACATCCACCCATCTAAAGTTGTTAACCTAGGTGACACTGTAGATGTAATGGTTCTTGAAATTGACGAAGAGCGTCGTCGTATTTCTCTAGGTCTTAAGCAATGCATTGCTAACCCTTGGGAAACATTTGCTGAGTCACACGAAAAAGGTGACAAGGTATCTGGTAAGATCAAGTCAATCACTGACTTCGGTATCTTCATCGGTCTTGACGGCGGCATCGACGGTCTAGTTCACCTTTCTGACATCAGCTGGAACAAGTCTGGTGAAGACGCGGTTCGCGACTACAAGAAAGGCGACGAAATCTCTGCAGTTGTACTACAAGTCGACCCAGAGCGTGAGCGTATCTCTCTTGGCGTTAAGCAAATCGAAGAAGATCCTTTCAACAAGTATCTGACAGATAACAAGAAAGGTGCTATCGTTACTGGTACAGTAACAGCAGTAGATGCGAAAGGCGTTACTGTAAACCTAGCTGAAGAAGTTGACGGCTACATCCGCGTTGCAGATCTTGCTGTAGAGCGTGTTGAAGACGCAACAGAAGCGGCAAGCGTTGGTGATAGCATCGAAGCGAAGTTCATGGGCGTTGACCGTAAGAACCGCACTGTTAACCTATCTGTTAAAGCGAAAGATCAGGCTGACGAAAAAGAAGCTATCGATAAAGTTAACCAGCAAGAAGATGTTGGTTTCGCTAACGCGATGGCAGAAGCATTTAAAGCTGCTAAAGGCGAATAATGCTTTTGGGGGTGTGCACCTGCACACCCAATTCGCGATAGCTGTTTAAACAATAATATTGACAATGAGGTTAAGCATGACCAAGTCTGAATTAATTGAACGGCTCGCGGATCAAGCGCGTCATATTCCGGCGAAAGAACTCGAACTGGCAATTAAGGAACTTCTAGAGCAAATGGCGCAAACGCTTCAAAAGGGCGAGCGTATTGAAATTAGAGGTTTCGGAAGTTTCTCTCTTCACTATCGCGCACCACGCGTTGGTAGAAACCCAAAAACGGGTGAGACAGTGAAACTTGACGGTAAGTATGTACCGCACTTCAAGCCTGGTAAAGAGCTTCGCGAAAGGGTAGACGCCTCAATCGCATAATTTATTTTTAAAAGCCGCTGAAAAGCGGCTTTTTTGTGCTTGATAATAAACATCTTCATATTTGGCATTAATCAATACCTAGCTTAAATTCACGAATATCCTGATATACTTTTGTTTAATTTTTAATACCTATTGACCACGACTTAAATAGGGTTATATATTATTCCGATAATAATAAACGGTATACATAGAAGTAATGTCAGCCGGCGACGAACAAGCAATAATAAAACAGTACCAGCCGCTCATTCGCGCGCTAATTCCTTATGAACAACAAAATAAGTTGTTAGAAGGAATTAACAAGTTTTCGAAGCGTTTGCCCAGTAGTGTCCGAAAAGTCGTCAAAGAAGAGGTGGTTCGGTTAACATCGTTAACTGACGCTCCTGCTGATAACTCTGCCTTCGCCCAATTCCCCGTAATGAAATTTAAGCACTTCGGTGTTCAGATGCGGCTTGATAAAGTTGGCGCACAGATCCTTAAAAACGAGACGTCGCTTTATCAAGATAGGTATACCGTTGGTGTGTTTGAGTCTGTAATGAACTCGGACTTTTACCAAAATCAAATAAAAAAAGAACAGTTCAAAAAAATAGTTGATGCATTTAACGTTGAAAGCCAATCGTTTACAGATATAGATTTTGGCGATGACATTGCTATCCGGCCTAACTTTACTATAACTTCCCCCGAGTTCGAAAAAGGTCGCCATTGCTCAATTAGCTCTATGTCACATAAAGGAATTAGTTTAGAGACGAAAAGGCCACCTAATGCATCCACCGGCGACATCATCACGTTTACCATTCCTGAAGTTAAAGGCCTAACCAAAGAGCCCACTGAAGTTACCCTTGAATTAGAGTCTGTAAAATACAATAAACATTTAGGGAAATATGAAACGTCGTTTAATTTTTTAGATGACGTCGATGAGGGGTTCTTAGCAACACTTAAACGTTACGTAGCGGTTACTGCCTATAAGCAACCACTACAGCGAGATTTAGAAATAGAACGTGCTATGCAAGAACTAGAGCGCGACCGAATACTCGAAAATAGCCCGTGGATGCCGGTATTTCTCGCGCCAGAGAAAAAGTCGCTCAAACCTATCATCGCTCTTTTTACCAAAGCTAATGTTGAACACAATGATGCGGACAAGCTACTGGCAAGTCTGCAAGATAAGCCTATATTCGAAACGTTAGTTGATGAGTTGCGAAAGTACAATGAAGCTTATGTATTTCACGGCAACATCAAAACCAAAAATGGCAACGTTCAGATTACCGCAACGCATAGGCAACTCCTTGCGCTCAAACAACTTAATGCGCTTGTGTATCTGCTTGCTAAAGGTGGTGACTTCATTTGTACTCACTGTCGACTTGATAGTGTCACCCGTGAAGATAAACAAAAAGCCTTTGCAATTCACGATATTGCTAGTAAGGAATTTGAACAGTTAGCTCAGATCTCGCATGTATTATATTGTAAGGACGTGTCTGCTTATCTCACAAATTTAACGCTTTCTGCTAAATGCGATTTTAAACCCTTATCTAAAACACTTAGGGCCAGCGGCAATAATTGGCGAATAGATTATGTCATGGAAGAAGACTTGGATAGGCGTAGTGAAACCCGCTACGTTATAGATAAGCCCGCTTCTATTAAAGTGGGCTTGCTTACCTCCCTTGATGCCCGAGTTGCCGATTTAAGTGCAAGCGGTATGAAGTTGACGGTTGCGCCCCATAGCGACCTGCAGAAAGAAATTCGCGTATCTGTACCGGAACTGAAAATTAAAGGCGAAAAATACAAGGTCGTACATTACCAGGCTGATATGGGCGTTGTAAGGTTGTGTCTTGTAGAAGATACGCGTAAGGCGAAAGTGAGTTCTAGTGTCGACCACATGGTGGAAGAAAATACCGCCTATTTTAAAGTAAGAGATATTGCTCGTATTCAGCGTTCAACACATCGTTACATCTGGGAGTTGGCGGTAAGACATATGCCGTCGTTATCAGTACTTTGTGTAATGAATCGTTTTACTCTCGACCGGCTAAAAACCGTTTACCAAAGTGATGCCTCCGACGATCTTTATCCGTTTTCTCGGACCCAAAATATCATCCCCCTGCACGGCTTTTTTGCAGACAAAGGTCAGGCTAAGCCCAAGTCACAAATTTTAGAAGCCATGTTTAAGGAAACCTCTGAGCAAGCCTTAGTGGTCCATTGCGTAAGAAAGAGCGACAGCCGTCTTGTATACATAAAAGAACGCGACTTTTTGTTCTCTAAGCTACGTATGCAAATCAAAACCCAGTTGGATGAAGAAAAAATCCAGCTTAGTGCAACTGACGTTACGGCAATACGCTGCCATGGTGCAATCACGCCATTAACTAAAAAGAGACTTGCACAGTTATCGAAGCTAGACAAAGCCATGTACGATAAGCTTGAAACTATGCAAGCAGGTTACACTCACTGCATCTTCATCACGAATATGTCTGCGCTCCACCATGATTTAGTGGTAGACAACCTCATAGCAAAACCTCAGCGCCATGAACTGGAAAGTGAAGGCGCAGCTTAAATTTCCCTTACGCTTTTAGTGTTATCTCTTTTCGCATTTTGCTATTCTTGTAAATAAATCAATAAAAAGGGTTGAGTGTTGAAAGGGCTCCTAGCGTTTCTTATCATCTTGGTGCTACTTGCCATCGCATTTGTGATTGGCTCTCAAAATGAAGCACAAGTAACAATTAATTATCTAATTGCTCAGGCGAATCTTCGTCTATCGACATTGATAGCGATCACACTTTCAATAGGCGTGGGGATCGGCATTTTAATCATGTTAATGAGTTGGCTAAAGTTACGTGTTCAGTTAATGTCTGCGCAATCTAAAATACAGAGTTTGGAACAAGAACACTAATGCTCGAACTGCTGTTTCTCCTTTTACCTGTTGCGGCAGGGTACGGTTGGATAATGGGCCGAAATAGTGTCCGTCAAGCGCAGCGAAAACAGTCAAGTATCCTATCTAAGCATTATTATAAAGGCCTGAATTTTTTACTTTCAGACCAACCTGATAAAGCTGTTGATACGCTAATTAAAATGATTAACGTAAACAGCGATACGGTGGAAACTCATATTGCAATGGGCAGTTTTTTCCGTCATCGCGGAGAAATTGACCGCGCGATCAAAGTTCACCAAAATTTAGTGAGTCGTGACGAACTCCAGCCCGCACAGCGAGAAAATGCGCTTCGGGAGCTTGGCCACGATTATACGCAAGCAGGCTTTCTAGAGCGTGCGGAAAATGCCTTTCTTCAACTGCTTAACAGCGATAAACATTACCTTGTAGCTCAACAGCAACTTTTCAGTATCTACCAGACCACGAAAGAGTGGGAACGAGCCATCGAATTGGCCGAGCGTATGGTGCAATGTCATGGCGACAATGATGATCTGTGCGAACGTTTAGCCCATTTTTATTGTGAACAGGCATCGGTTGAGTTGAAAAACGATAGCCAAGGGGCGGCATTGACCTTATTACAAAAAGCGGTAAACGCCGACGAACATGCGGTTAGGCCGTGGCTTATGTTAGGTGATATAGCGCTTGACCAAAAACGCTTTACTGATGCCAACGCGTACTTTACGCAAGTGGCCGAACGCGATATCAACTGGTTCAGTGAAGCTGTGCCTAGCCTAGAGAAAATTGCCGAAGAGACAGATGACTGGGAAAGTTTTCAAAAAAACTTAGAAGCACACTGGCAAGAATGTGCTACGTCCTATTTAGCCATGGTTGATGTGCTGATGAAGCGCGGTGAAACGGCACAGGCGGCTGAATACTTACTTGAGCAACTTCGCAAGCGCCCGACTATGCGCGGTTTTAAAACCCTCATGGGGCTTTATATAGATCAGCTTTCAGATAAAACCACGGCTGATAGCTTACGCTTACTTAAAGAATTGGTGGAAAAGCAAATGTTACAGCGCCCTAAATATCGCTGTGGCAGCTGTGGCTTTTCCGGTCGAAAATTATATTGGTTATGCCCTAGCTGTAAAAAGTGGGGCGTAGTAAAACCTATTAAAGGGCTAGACGGAGAATAAAAGAACATGCATGACCCACGCGTTATTGTTGCATTAGACTATGACAATAAAGACACTGCATTGGCGTTTGTTGATAAATTAGATTCAAGCTTATGCAAGCTAAAAGTGGGCAAGGAGATGTTCACCTTATTTGGACCGGAATTCGTAAAAGCGCTAGTAGCTAAAGGCTTTGACGTTTTCTTGGACCTTAAATTCCACGACATTCCAAACACTGTAGCGAAAGCGTGTAAAGCAGCGGCAGAGCTTGGTGTGTGGATGGTAAATGTACATGCGTCAGGCGGTTTACCAATGATGCAAGCGGCTAAAGAGGCGATTGCAACAAGCAGCAATCCACACACTAAGCTTATTGCGGTTACCGTACTTACCAGTATGGACGAAGCGCAACTGGCTGACGTGGTAAGCGGCGTAACACCAGAGCAACAAGTACTGCGCTTGGCAGCGTTAACAGAAAAAGCCGGATTAGACGGCATTGTCTGTTCTGCGCAGGAGGCCAGTGCACTACGTGAAAGACACAGAGACGAATTTCTTCTAGTTACCCCAGGTATTCGCCCTGTGGGGGCTGATGCGGGGGATCAAAAACGGGTTATGACGCCACCTGATGCAATGAAGGCGGGCGTGAGTTATTTGGTTATGGGGCGACCTATCACTAAAGCAGAAGACCCTATTGCTGTATTAAAAGCTGTAAACGAATCAATAAACGGTTAGCACTACATCAGAAATCTTCTGTATAGCCAGTTATCAAGGGTTCAGATACAAAAAAGCTCGGATGTGATGTTCACATACCGAGCTTTTTTTAGTCCATTTTATAAGGCTAATTATTCACAAGAGTAGCCTAAAACTAGGAAATTAAAAGAAAAAGCCTATTCGCCTTTAAGTGCTACTTCAGCGGGTGTATAGGTTAAGCCTAGTTCTTCACCTAGAGCGTCAACAACGGCTTTGTAAGTTACTTTACCCTCGTGCACGTTTAGACCGTTAAGCAAGTGCTTGTCTTCTAGCATAGCTTTCGCTGGGCCTTTGTTCGCAAGTGCTAAGCCAAATGGCAATGTAGCGTTGTTAAGTGCCATTGTAGAAGTACGCGCAACGCCCCCAGGCATGTTTGCAACACAGTAATGAACCACGTCATCAACAATGTAAACTGGGTCTTGGTGCGTGGTGGCTTTAGAGGTTTCAAAACATCCACCTTGGTCGATAGCAACGTCAACAAGCACTGAACCAGGCTTCATGGCTTTAATTTGTTCGCGTGTAAGTAGCTTAGGTGCTGCTGCACCAGGGATAAGTACTGCACCAACAACAAGGTCAGCTTTTGAAGAGTAGTGCTCAATAGCGTCAACGGTAGAGTAAACGGTTTTAACTTGACCGTTAAAGATATCATCGATTTGACGAAGACGAGGAAGCGAGCGGTCAAGAATAGTAACGTCAGCACCAAGGCCTAGTGCCATTTTTGCTGCGTTAGTGCCCACAACACCACCACCAATAACTAATACTTTGCCTGGCGCAACGCCTGGAACGCCACCAAGAAGTGTTCCACTGCCGCCGTGTGCTTTTTCAAGGTAATGCGCACCTGCTTGAACAGACATACGGCCTGCTACTTCACTCATTGGTGCAAGTAATGGAAGGCCACCACGGTCATCGGTTACTGTTTCATAAGCAATACACGTAGCACCCGACTCAACAAGCAGCTTAGTTTGTGTAGGATCAGGAGCTAGGTGTAGGTAAGTGTAAAGGGTCTGACCTTTACGAAGCATTTTACACTCGTTAGGCTGAGGCTCTTTTACTTTTACAATCATTTCCGCTTCAGCAAACACTTGCTCAGCCGTTGACGCAATGGCTGCGCCTGCTTCGACATACATTTCGTTAGTGAAACCTATTGCGTCACCTGCGTTAGTTTCTACTAAAACGCTATGACCGTGGCTAATAAACTCTTTTACAGCTGCTGGCGTCAAGCCAACACGGTATTCGTGGTTCTTAATTTCTTTTGGTACACCAACTAACATGTATAGTCCTCAATTTACAGTGAGCTTCTAAGTGGCTCTGGTTGAACTTTTGATTGAAAGTGTTCGGCTTTGAAGCACGTGAACATATTTGCGGAGTATACGTGATAAAAAAACGAACTATCTGCTGAATAACGAGCGTTTGTAGCATATAATTCTTCAAAGAGATGCTTTTAAGATATTTTATATGCTGGTAAAGACACCAAAACACCTAGACCGAATAGACAGGAATATTCTGGTACAGTTACAGAAAAACGGGCGGATATCGAACGTCGAACTTGCTAAAGAAGTGGGATTAAGCCCTAGTCCTTGTCTCGAAAGAGTGAAGAGGCTGGAGGCACAGGGCTATATAAAAGGATATCATGCTGTCGTTGACCCAGAAAAGCTCGGCGCAGCCATGCTTGTCTTTGTAGAGATTACGTTAACGAAAACATCGGTAGATATCTTTGCAGAATTTTCTGCTGCGGTAAAACTACATGATGATATACAAGAGTGCCACTTAGTGTCTGGAGATTTCGACTTCTTATTAAAGGCGCGTGTTGCCGATATGGGCAGCTACCGGAAATTGCTAGGTGATACCTTGTTACGTTTACCGGGCGTAAGCGAGTCGCGGACATACGTCGTAATGGAAGAAGTAAAAAGCACATCGTCGCTGCGCATTAATTTGAAGTAATGAAAGCGTGGCTCAATAGCGTATTTTTGTGGTAGGCTGTGCAAAAATACAGTGTTTGTGCGCAGCGAAGCAATCGTTGTGTTCAATAAACGTAGGGTAGGGGAGCAATTCATATTTTCATTATTATGTTCAGCTACTTACCGAAAATTAAATAATTAATAATTATCTAGGGATTGCAAAGAGTTCGCTAAGCTCTTTGCTGCGTTTAGCGCAAAAGTGATACGTGTAGGCTAATGCCGATTGTCTATACGACTTCATGCGATAGAATTTTAAGGTTTTTTAGGGTTATGGCGCGATTAACAGGTGTTCAGCGAGTGTGGGAAGCAGGCATGATTATCGCCTGTGTTTTCGCCTTCTTCTTATTGCTGGCACTAGTATCTTTTCATCCAGGTGACCCAGGTTGGAGTCAGGCTGGTTTACAACTAGACATACACAACTGGGTAGGCGCAACAGGAGCATGGGTTGCAGATTTGCTGTTGTTTTCATTTGGCTTTCTTGCTTATCTTCTGCCATTCGGTTCTGCTTTCTTAGGCTGGTTCTTGTTTCAACACATCAAAGAACTAGACGAATTCGATTATCTCACCATTGGTTTACGGATCATTGGAGGGTTGTTAATGGCGCTGGGCGCTACGGGTATCGCAAGTATTAATTTCGATGATATCTACAACTTTTCAGCAGGCGGTTTTGTCGGTGACGTCATTAGTTCGGCGCTTATACCGTATTTTAATACTGCTGGAACGATCCTATTGTTGCTTTGCTTTTTCTGTACCGGCTTTACTCTATTAACAGGTATTAGCTGGCTTACCATTATCGATAGATTAGGGGAAGGGACACTATGGTTGGGTCGCAAGAGCCTGTCAGCACCTCAAAGTTTGTTAGCACTTGAAATGCCGCGTTTGGCGTTAGCCAATAAGTCTTCCAACCAAGAAAGTTCTGACGGCGCGGAGTTGGATATTACCAGTATGCGGGCAGAGCCCTTGGCGTCTCCTCCACAGGTTCAAGCACAGCAAGCGCAAAAGACAAGACCGACTCGCAGTGAACCTAACTTCGGTATCGACGAAGTCGAAGATGAACCGCCATTTTATACCTATAACAGAGACGAATCTGTTCAGAATACGTTGAATCATGAAACTGATGAAGAGGAAAATGATACCGCATCAGTTGACAGTAATAGTGAAACCAAGAAGTCGGCTTTTTCTCTATCGGGCATGCGCGAAGCGGTTACGGGTAGCTTGAAAGATAAAGTAGGTTTGGGCAAATCCGGTCAAGAGGAGCCAACGCATTCTTCCAGTGAAAGCGCTCAATATGAACATAACCAGCAGCATCAACAAAGCCCGCATATCAATTTTGACGATTTAGAGGAGTTTGATGAAGACCTGCCTTACGAAACAGGAAGTAAGCCCGTAGCGTCGACAAACAAGACGGCTCTCTCAGCAGATGGTAGTCAGTCTTCAGCGTCGGCTGCTGATACGCAACCTACGCACACGCAAGGTGATGCTCAAGGTGCAGCTCAGGCATTTGCCCCAGCTGCACTTGGAGCCAAACCAGTTAAAGCTAAAGCAGGGCAAATAGACCCTGACTTGCCACCTATGCCGTCGTTTGATTTGCTTGAACGCGCCGACAAACATGAAAACCCGCTTACGCCGGAAGAGATTGAGGGCATTTCTCGCCTAGTTGAAGAAAAGCTAGCTGATTTCAATATTGAAGCCACGGTAGTGGGTGTGTACCCAGGGCCTGTAATTACGCGCTTTGAACTAGACCTAGCGCCTGGCGTTAAAGTGAGCAAAATTACAGGGTTATCGAAAGACTTAGCCCGTGCAATGTCAGCTATTTCAGTTCGTGTAGTTGAGGTTATTCCGGGTAAGTCAGTAATTGGTTTAGAACTGCCAAATAAAAAACGTGAAATGGTGCGTTTGAGCGAAGTGATTAGCTGCGATACGTTTCAGTCAAATAAGTCGCCATTAACCATGGTGTTGGGTGCAGACATATCAGGTCAGCCAGTCGTGGTCGATTTAGCCAAGATGCCGCACCTTTTGGTTGCGGGTACTACAGGGTCAGGTAAATCTGTGGGTGTGAATGTGATGATCTTGAGTTTGCTCTATAAGAGCACGCCTGAAGACGTTCGCATGATCATGATTGACCCCAAAATGCTTGAGCTTTCGGTTTATGAGGGTATACCGCATTTACTTGCTGAAGTGGTTACTGACATGAAAGAAGCGGCAAATGCGCTTCGTTGGTGCGTAGGTGAAATGGAGCGTCGTTATCGTCTAATGAGCGCCCTTGGTGTGCGTAACCTCAAAGGTTATAACGCGAAAGTAGAAGAAGCCATTGCTAACGGCACGCCAATAAAAGATCCGCTTTGGAAGAACGAAGAAAGTATGGATGCTGAAGCGCCAGACTTAGCTAAGCTTCCTGCTATTGTGGTTGTGGTCGATGAATTCGCCGACATGATGATGATTGTGGGCAAAAAAGTAGAAGAGCTAATTGCGCGTATTGCGCAGAAAGCGCGTGCTGCCGGTATTCACCTTATTCTAGCTACCCAGCGTCCGTCTGTAGATGTTATTACTGGTTTGATCAAAGCGAACATTCCAACCCGCTGTGCGTTCCAAGTTTCCAGTAAAATAGACTCAAGAACTATACTTGACCAACAGGGTGCAGAGACCTTGTTAGGTATGGGGGACATGCTTTACCTACCACCAGGAAGCCCAGTACCAACCCGTGTTCACGGCGCGTTTGTTGACGATCACGAAGTACACGCGGTAGTGGCTGACTGGCAAAAACGCGGTGAGCCGGAATACATTGATGAAATTCTTAATGGGGAAGCAACCGCTGAGGTGCTACTGCCAGGTGAGCAGCCCGAGGGCGAAGACCAAGAATTCGATGCATTCTACGATGAAGCTGTAGCGTTTGTTACCGAAACTCGTCGGGCGAGTGTCTCGAGCGTACAACGTAAATTCAGAATTGGTTACAACCGTGCTGCACGCTTAGTTGAACAAATGGAAATGAGTGGTGTCGTAAGTGCACAGGGGCATAACGGAAACCGTGAGGTGCTTGCACCGCCGCCCCACAAAGAATAACGAATGGATTGAATAAATGAAGAAAGCAGTTTCGGTTTATTTTATAAGCGCATTAGCCGCTGGCGGACTAACCCTGAATGCTACCAGCGCATCGGCAGAATTAACTACTAAAAGCAGCGTAGACACCACAGGCCAAGTGCTTCAAGAAGGTGTTGGTGCCTCGGTGAGTTCATCGCTGCAAGCCCTATTAAGCAATATGAAACAGTTTCGTGCAGGCTTCGACCAAACAGTGGTAGACGCGCAGCAAAATGTGGTGCACGAGGCCCAGGGCACGCTAACCATGACCCGTCCCAATAAACTTCGCTGGGAAACTACATTTCCTGATGAAACTTTGTTGGTAGCTGATGGTGATGCAGTTTGGAATGTGGATAACTTTGTAGAGCAGGTGACGGTGCTTTCTCAAGATAATGCGATTAAGGATAACCCTATCGTTTTGCTTACATCGACGGATGAAGCAATCTGGTCGAAGTTTTCTATCAGCCAAATGAGCAGCGGTGTATCTACCAACAATTTGGCAAGTGGTATCAATAACGATAATGCCTTGCAAAGTTATCAAATCACACCAAAAGAAGAAGGCGGTCAAATTCTCACGCTTACTTTAACCTTCAATCAAGACAATGAGCTCGCTTTGCTTAATATGCTTGATGCACAACAGCAAATCAGCACGTTAGTGTTCAATAATATTGAGACTCGCTTTCCAGTGCCAGCCGACACCTTTTCAGTTGATATTCCAGATAGCTTCATAGTTGATGACCAACGTTAATCAAGAGTTCGCGCCGCTGGCGGCGCGAATGCGCCCAGTTTCCATCGAACAGTACAGCGGACAAGACCATTTACTTGGTGAAGGCAAGCCACTTCGTAAAATGTTAGAGGCGGGTCACTGTCATTCTATGATTTTGTGGGGGCCGCCGGGTACAGGAAAAACTACTCTTGCGGAGCTTATCGCTCAGTACACTAATGCAACTGTTTTACGTATTTCAGCCGTAACATCTGGGGTGAAAGACATCAGGGCCGCTATGGACACGGCGGAAGAAAACGCCCGCTACAATCAGCGAACGTTGCTTTTTGTAGATGAAGTTCACAGGTTCAATAAGAGCCAGCAAGATGCGTTTTTGCCATTTGTTGAATCAGGTGTCGTCACCTTTATTGGTGCAACGACAGAAAACCCCTCATTTGAATTAAATAAAGCGCTTTTATCTCGAGTCCGTGTTTACGTGCTAAAAACACTTGAACAACACGCGTTATCTGAACTAGTCGATAGAGCGCTGAGCGATAGCGAAAAAGGCCTTGGCGACAGAGCTCTTGGCATTGAAGAAATAGCAAAAAACGCCCTTATAGATTTGAGCGGTGGCGATGCCCGCCGTCTTCTCACGTATTTGGAACTAGCTGCAGACTTCACAAGCGCAAGGGACATTACCGTCAGTGATATTGAACATGCGGTAGGCGAGAAAGTAGCTAGCTATGATAATAAAGGCGATACCTTTTACGACCTCATTTCAGCGTTTCATAAATCCGTAAGAGGCTCAGATCCAGACGCAGCTCTTTACTGGTATGCAAGAATTCTCGATGGCGGTGGTGACGCGCTATATGTGGGAAGACGTCTTCTAGCTATCGCGTCGGAAGATATTGGCAACGCCGACCCAAGGGCTATGCAGCTATGTATCAATGCCTGGGACACGTATCACCGTGTAGGGCCCGCAGAGGGTGAACGCGCTATTGCACAGGCTGCGGTATATTGCGCGTTAGCTGCAAAAAGTAACGCTGTTTATATGGCATTTAACGAAGCCAAAGCACTGGCGCGCAAGACCTCAGATGCGCCGGTTCCCATGCATTTGCGTAATGCGCCTACCTCGCTGATGAAAGAACTAGGTCACGGCGATAGTTACCGTTATGCGCACAACGAGCCAAATGCCTTCGCAGCGGGTGAATCTTACTTTCCTGAGAACCTTACTGGTACTCGCTTATACAACCCCAATGAGCGAGGTTTAGAAAAATCCCTGAAAGCCAAGCGTGAATTTCTCGATTCACTTAATGCGAGAAGTAACAATAAAAGGTAAAGTTGCACAGATACACCTCCACTAATTCAAAGACCATGGATTAGTTCATAAAAAGAACGTGCTAGGGAGTTTTTCGTGCCTCAAGGGTTAGCTTTGTATTGTTTTATTGCCGCTGGCGGGGCAACTGGTGCCTGTTTACGTTATTTTGTTACTACAAGTGTTGATTCCTTATTTGGAAAACACATGCCGTTTGGTACACTAGCGGTGAATGTGGTTGGGTCGTTTGCACTCGCGTTACTGTACGGAATTATTGAACGTCACGAATTAAGCGACTCTCCTTACCGTGCGCTCATTGGTGTAGGCTTATTAGGTGCCTTTACTACATTCTCAACATTTTCTGTTGAAACCTTAACTTTATTAGAAAACGGGTTGTGGCTTAAAGCCGCGGCAAATGTATTTCTTAACGTTGGCGCTTGCTTAATAGCAGGTTGGCTGGCCATTCAATTAATGAAAGGATAATTAGAAACACATGTTAGATCCAAAGTGTTTGCGAAGCGATATAGAACAAACAGCTAAGCGATTAGCTGCCCGTGGTTTTAACCTCGATGTAGCAGCTTTCAGTTCGCTTGAAGAAAAAAGAAAAACACTTCAGTCCAGAACACAGGATCTGCAAAACGAGCGTAACGTACGAAGTAAATCCATTGGTAAAGCAAAAGCGCAGGGCGAAGATATTGCACCGCTATTGGCTGAAGTGGGTAAGCTTGGTGACGAGCTTGACGCCGCTAAAGCGGAACTTAGCGAACTGTTGGAAGAAATTAACACCCTTACGCAAGGCATTCCTAATTTGCCGCATGAGTCTGTACCTGAAGGCGAGAACGAAAACGACAACGTGGAAATTTCCCGATGGGGCGAGCCTCGTACGTTTGATTTTGAAGTTAAAGATCATGTTGATGTGGCTGAAGGCTTAAACAACGGCTTAGATTTCGCCACCGCAAGTAAGCTTACGGGAAGCCGCTTTGTAGTGATGCGCGGCGATATTGCTCGCCTAAATCGTGCAATTGCTCAGTTCATGCTAGATACCCATACACAAGAGCACGGCTACCAAGAGATGTATGTGCCTTACTTGGTTAATGCTGACAGCCTTTATGGTACAGGTCAGCTGCCTAAATTTGGTGAGGATCTATTTCACACCAAGCCAGCAACTGAAGAAGGACAGGGGCTTAGCCTAATTCCAACGGCGGAAGTTCCTCTAACTAATATTGCACGCGATGAAATATTAGATGCTAAAACACTGCCTGTGAAAATGACAGCACATACGCCTTGCTTCCGCTCAGAAGCTGGTTCGTACGGTCGTGATACCCGTGGCCTTATTCGTCAGCATCAGTTCGACAAGGTAGAACTTGTACAGTTAGTTAAGCCGGAAGAGAGCTTTGACGCGCTAGAAGCACTTACAGGACACGCCGAAGTTATTCTTCAAAAGCTAGAATTACCTTACCGTAAAGTGTTGCTATGTACGGGTGATATGGGCTTTGGCGCATGTAAAACCTATGACTTAGAAGTTTGGCTACCAGCACAAAATACTTATCGCGAAATATCTTCTTGTTCAAACATGCTGGATTTCCAAGCGCGACGTATGCAGGCGCGATTCCGTAACCCTGAGACGAATAAACCCGAACTGCTACACACACTGAATGGTTCTGGTTTGGCCGTAGGGCGTACTCTTGTTGCCATTTTAGAGAATAACCAGCAAGCAGACGGAAGCGTTACGATCCCAAAAGCTCTAGTGCCTTATATGGCAGGGCAGGAAGTGATTAAGGCTTCTTAGCGAGCTATTTATGGAGCACATTAACTGGGCTCCGCCTCAAAACAGAGGCCTTCATAAGCTATAACTCATACAAAATCCGACATTGCAATTCAGTGTCGGATTTTTTCATTCTCCACCCTGTATAAAAATCTATACTTTTCGTCTTTGAATTAGTGATGTGCCCTAAAAAGATCTGCTTAGATTAAATATATTTAATATATTCAAAAGCTTATAAATATATCTTCACGCGAATTAAGTTGTTTCAAATTGTAAATAAACATTTGTTTTCGGCAAAAATACCATGCTTTTCATGCACTAATGTCATTATTTACATTTCTTTACATGGCTTATACTTTTGGCTAATGTTCGGCAGGCGTAATAAAAAGAAATATTCAGCTTACTTACACGTAGAAAAAATCGAATCATAAATTAACAAAAATGTTTGGGGGATATGGGAGATATCCGTCTTGGAATTTCCATATCCTCAAAAAGTTTCAGGGAACACACATGTTTAAGAAAAACCTCATTACCACAGCGTTGCGAAATGCAGCGTTGGTTGGTCTTGTAGGCTCAATTGCCTATCCAGTTTTAGCACAAGAAACTCCTGTAGATGAGGAGTCAGTTGAAAAAATCAAAGTGACAGGCTCGCGTATTAAGCGCGCAGAGCTTTCTACGCCAGCGCCGATTGTTTCAGTAAGTGCTGAAGAAATTAAGCGTTTCGGTACGCCTGATCTAGGTAGTATTCTTGCTGAACTTCCTGCAATTGCAGCAGGTTCAACGCTAATCGGCAACAATAATAGTAACGCTAATGCTGGGCTTAGCTCGCCGGATTTACGCTCTTTGGGTGAAAACAGAACGCTTACGCTTGTTAACGGCAAACGTCACGTGGCAGGCTCACCATTTTCAAATGCGGTAGACACAGGTTCAATTCCTGCCGCGATGATTGAGCGAATTGAAGTTATTACTGGTGGTGCGTCAGCTATTTACGGTTCAGATGCGGTATCAGGTGTAATCAACGTCATCCTTAGAGACGACTATGAGGGTCTAGAGTTTAGATTCGATGGAACTACAGACCTTGAAGGCGTTGGGAACAGAACGAATAATTTCAGTGCACTATACGGCCACACAACAGAAGATGGCAGGGGTAATATCACCTTCTTCGCTGAAAAAAACAACATTAACCAAGTTATGGAACCTGACCTTCAACAAGCAGCCGCATGGGGAACGGTTGTAAACCCATTAGATACGGGAGAGAATGACGGCATTGCAGATAGACTACGTGTTCCGTTCGTTGGTTCAGAGATGATCAACCAGTTCGGCGTTATTAACCCATTTGGTGGTGGTCCTAGAATCACGTTTATGCCAGACGGCACGCCTATGGATCAAGTTAGTCGCCTGGAAAGTAATAGTTTTGCGTTTGGTAGTTTCGATCAACGTTACGACTCTGTTTTCTTTGGTGAAGACTATGTCAACTACATCCCAGACCAAGAAACTGTCACTCTAGCAAGCACGTTTCGCTATGACATTACAAACAATGTTCGTTTTTATGGCGACGTTAAACACGTAGACAAGAAGATTGAACAGCAATTTCAGCCGTCTTTCCGCTTTGGTAATGTATTTGTAGACGTAGAAGACAACGCATTTTTGGACAGCTCTACACGTTCACGCCTTCTAAATGGCGGTCAATCAGTGGCAGAAATTTCACGCTTCTTTACTGATATTGGTAATCGAACAGCGTCTAACGACCGTGAACTCTTTCGTTTCATTGGTGGTTTTGAAGGTTATTTCTCGCTAAGCGATACTGAGTTCGATTACGACGTGTACTACACGCGTGGTGAAGTGTCGAACGTGCGCCGTACCTTGAACGATTTAATTCCCTCAAACTTCCTAGCCGCATTAGATTCGGTAATCGATCCGGAAACCGGGCAAGCAGCGTGCCGTAGCCAAGTGCCTGCGCTTCAGGGGGATGACTACGAAGATCCAGCATTGGTTAACCCAGAAAATTGTGCCCCGTTTAATCCGTTTGGTTTCGGTCAAGCAAGTACAGCTGCTGCAGACTTCATCGCTGGCGATGTACAACGCGAAGATGAAATCACTCAAGAAATGATTGGCGGAACTCTCGCATTTGACTCTGCTGAGTGGTTTGAGCTTCCTGGTGGCCCGTTAGGTATAGCTTTAGGCTACGAGTACCGTGAAGAAGAGGTAGAGACAACAACCGATGAATTAACGCAACAAGGCGTATTCACCAACGCTGCCACACCAAACTCTTTTGGTGGTTATGATGTTAGTGAGTTTTTCGTCGAACTTCGCCTACCGCTTCTTAGCGACGTTATGCTGGCTAAAGAACTGTCAGTTGATGCGGCGTATCGTACAGCAGATTACTCACATGCGGGTAGTGCAGATGCATGGCAAGTAGGCTTTATGTGGGCGCCAATTGAAGATGTGCGAATACGCGGTACCGTAGGTGAGGCGGTTCGTGCACCTAACGTTGATGAAGCATTTTCTCCTCAATCACCAGGTTTCGCAAATATTAACGACCCGTGTGATGCCGATAACATTAATGACGATCCTGATCGCGCGGCAAACTGCCTAGCACTTGGTATCCCTGCTGGTTTCGAAGCAAACGATAACGTAAGTATTGAAACAGTTTCTGGCGGTAACCCTGACCTGTTTTCTGAAAGCAGTGAATCAAAAACCGTAGGTGTTGTTTGGACCCCAGAATTCTTGGAAAACTTCTCTGTAACCCTAGATTTCTATGACATTGAAATTGAAGATGCGATTACGGAAGTTGGCGCACAAGATATTCTAGATAATTGTGTGGATGCAACGGGTGGCCCTGACGCGGGGTTCTGCTCTCAAATTGATCGAGACGAAAATAACGACGTTGCAGTTGTACGCTCTGGTTTCATTAACGCTTCTGCACTCAAAACGTCAGGCGTTGAATTCCAAATCCGCTATACCACTGAACTGGGTGATCTAGGTCTACCAGGTGAACTTCGCTTAAACCTTCAAGGGAATAAAGTGAACGAACTTGAAGAGTATGCGTTCCAAGACCGCCCAGATGAAATCAACGTAGAAGTTGGTGAGGTAGGTGACCCTGAGTATCAGTTCAGAACCATTGTTGATTATCGTCTTGATGAGTGGAATTTCAACTACACGAGTCGCTTTATTGACCGCTCTGCGTTATTTGACGTTTCACCAGGCGCTGATTCTCCGGAAGATGTGTCACCAGCCTATGTTGGAAGCATTTGGACTCATGACTTCAGCATTGAATATACCTACAACGAAAACGTTGATGTTTATGTGGGCTTAAGAAACGCTTTCAATAAAGTACCACCTGGCTACACGTTCAATCCGTTATATGACCTACTAGGTCGTAGATTGAATGCAGGCATTACTGTTCGCTTCGAATAAATACTGCTAAAAACTATGAGCCATCACCATACGTGATGGCTCTTTTTCTTTTATTCCCCTGAAAGTTTCTGTACTTTAGAGTAAATTCAGACTTTCGCTGGTGCTCGGCATGTGCGGATTTATACAACGTATAACTGATTCTCCGGACGTTATAGCGCTACTTGAAGAAGTGGGACTTACACAAACCATTCCGCTTTTCGTCAACGAATCTTCCACAACCAATGTCATGAACTTTTATCCCGCATTTGGAAACGCACCTGAACGACAAATTACCAATTTAATTGTGTCTGGTGATAGCACCATAGATGCGACATGGTGGTTTGATGCTAAGCCCGTTGGCAACACGTTAGAGGTTGGTAACAGAACAACATTTAACGCCCGAAACTTAGATAGCCCTTATTGGGGAAAGTTTATTCGTGAACGGCGGTCCATAGTCGTAGCAACGGCAATAGGCGAGTCTAACCCGGTTGGAAAAGGAAAAGCACATTATTTAATGAAGCCCACAAGCGGCGCCTTACTTATTGGCGCAGTATACCGGCGGTTTAGTAATGGGTTATTTTCATGTGCGGTGGTGACACGTCCTCCTATAGATGGCTTTAGTCAGTATCATGAAAAATCTATTCCCTGCTTTCTTCCTCACGATAGTCACGCTATTAATGCGTGGCTAACCGCTGACAAACATGGCTCGTTAAATGATGAGGTAGAGTATATTTTGAATAACCCTCGCATTTATACCGACCTTGAAGTCACGCGAGTAAAGACGTTCAAAAGCGCCGAGGCATTCGGTGAGGTTAATATGTTAAAAGCTAGCGGAAACCGCTAACTTTTAATTATAAGCGAGTAAGAGAAGGCGGCAATGACAACAACCGCCTGTGATAACCTCTGTGCTAAATAACGCTTTATTTAAGGTAAGAAAGCAACGTTTCCTCGTCCGCACCTAAAACATTCTTTTTCACTTCTTTATCGACCACATCCGAACACTGAGATGACATTCCGTTTCTCAATTTGCCAAGAAATCCTGGCCCACTAATAATATCTATTGAGCCTAGCGCACCTCGTTTACGCTCGCCATCCAGCCAGTCAGCAATGTCACTGGCAAATCGTTCATCTTCGAGTTCAGCGGCATCTTTTCGGTTCATACTATCAACGCCTGGCACCTGTGAAGCGGGCGCCGATTGTCTACCGGGTTTGTCCGAATAAATATCTTGGTCACTCGCGCCACTAAACTCGTTGTGCCATTTCTTTACTTCAACGAGTGCACTTCCGTGGTTGGTATAGGTGTAAGCTGTGGCGTTGTCGTGGTTGGCCACAATTACGTAGTGTTTCTGAACTGTCATACAGCCTCCTATGTCCATTTATGTAAAACATTCACGTTTAGGGTGTTCTCTAATGGCAAGTATGAAAAATGTGCCTAAAACTCGAGATAAAAACGCTAACGTAAGATAGGAGTAGCAATATCAACACCAAGACTAAAACTTTTAACAATAGCGTGATGTTTCTAATAGCTTCCTTGAATCAAGCTTCACACCGAGCGTCAACTAAACAAGTGCTTGAAGGGGAGGGGGAAGTGGGTTTAACCCTTGTCGATGCGCAACAATTGATACTGCGATGTGACGAAAGAGCAATCTTAAGAAATATGCGAAAGAGAAAAACGCTAGCAGTGAGTGCTAGCACTTTGAATATAATGTGTGACCGCCTTTATAAGCATTTCGCAGGTTTTGGTAAGCCGGAAAGTTTGGTGGCCTGCTTAGCAGGGCCTTTTTTAAAAAGTCGCTGCAGGTAACGGCTATTCCCTTTTTCTGGACCAAACTTGTTAGCCATGGCTTTCACCAAAGCACGAATCGCAGGGCTGGTTTCGTACTCTTCATAGAATGCGCGAACGAAGCGCACCACTTCCCAGTGGGCTTCGGTTAATTCAATGTTCTCTTCTTGCGCCAGTAACTCAACCATACCTTCTTCCCAAAGGGTATAGTCGAGTAAATACCCGGCTTTGTCTGTAGGGACCGCTTGCCCTTTATAATTGAAGCTATAGGTTTCTTGTGTCATGAAAGGGGTATCCAGTGCTGATTTTTTGCTGATATTGCAGCAAGTTCTTTGTGGGAAATTGGATTAAAATGTTCGGGAAGATTTGCGCCCCTAGTAGCCGCATCTGTACTCAAGAACGACAGGTTTAGCGTTGATTTTTCTTTTGCCGTGCCTTTTGTCGTGCTTTTTACCGTATTGGCTAGCTGCTCAAAAAACGCGGTGTTTAATGCAGGGGCATAAACGCCATCACCAACAAATACAACATAAGTAGAAGTCGATTGCTCATAAGAGGCTCCAATAAGCTGTTTGTATTCAGTGCTCAAATTTGGCGTTGAAATAGTAATAAGCATTAGAATGTCACCACATGGTCAACGCTTTTGATAAGCGTGACTTTTTCTTCTGGAGTTATCCACTCACAGTCTAACTCATCAACTAAACTGTTATTAGCAAGAACCTGTTCAATGTCGTAGGTATCTGCACTTGCTTTACACACAAAACACTCTTCGATATCGAAAAACGGCATGCTAGCTAAACGTTTGGTGTGATTTTTAAGTCCTTTGGTAGACGCAGCCTTAACAAGCTGCAGTACACCTTGGTTTTCAAAAAGCACTTTAACATCATGCCCATAGTTTGTTGCAGCAAGCGCAAAATCTAAACCGTCTTGGCTTTTAGCATTGGAAAAAGGGCTTTGCGTAAACCTAATAAGTAGTTGCGCCATTAGAATTGTACCAACCTGTTGCAATCATGGAGCGCAGTGAAGAACTCACCCAAGCCTGCTTGCTCGAAAGGCGCGGTTAAATTGGCCTGAGACAGCCCATTTTCTTTCGCCTCTAACTCACTCACAATACCTCGTTTAACGGCGGCGGTAATGCATACAAGTAATTTCACGTTGTGTTCAGACGCTAGAGTCTTCCAGCTATCAAGTATGAACAGCTCGTCACCCGTGTTTAGCATTAAGTTATTGGTGTGGTATACACCTTCGCTGTAAAAGAAAACGTTGTTTATTACATCACCATTATCGATTACACCTTGTGCAAAGGAGAGAGCGCGTAAGGCTGTATCGCCTTGAAACGGTGATGATGTGATAAGTACTGAATATTCTGCCATACAAATAAAAACACCCCGGTTAAGGGGTGTTTCTCTTTAAACCTTTAACGCTGTTTTAATCGTCGCCACCAAACGCACCTAAAAGGTGAAGGATAGACGTGAACAAGTTGTATATGTTCAAGTATAGCGAAACTGTTGCACGAATGTAGTTTGTTTCGCCACCGTGGATGATACGACTTGTATCAAACAAGATGAAACCTGACATAATAAACACAATCGCTGCACTGATTGCTAAGCTTACCGCTGGAACTGCGAAAAATAAGTTCGCAATTGCCGCAACAAGCACTACAACTAAGCCTACAACCAAGAAGCCGCCCATGAACGAGAAGTCTTTCTTAGTGGTTAACGCGTAGCCAGACAGCGCGAAGAATACAAGGGCTGTTGCACCTAGCGCTTCCATGATCAAGCCTGGACCCGCGACGCCTAAGTAGAAATTAAGCGTATAACCTAGTGATGCCCCCATTAAACCTGTGAATGCGAACACCCAGTAGATACCAGATGCTGAATCAGCTTTTTTCTGAACTACAAATAACGTAATAAAAGCGCCGATAGTCATAACAAGAGACATCATAGGAGAAATGCCTACCGCCATTGCTATGCCAGCACAAACCGCACTAAACGCCAGTGTCATCGCAAGCAGCATATAGGTGTTGCGTAGAACCTTGTTCGTCTGCAATACCGATGGTTGAGATGCACTTGAATACATCGAACGTTGATCCATTGTTTCCTCCAACAGGACTTATGATATGACCAAAATGGTACACAATTATTTAGTGTATGTTGTATGGGTTTTAGTTCCCATTTTCAAGTAGTTTCAGATGAAAATGGTGTCAGGTGAATATAAAAACATCTCTTATACGTGCTAAACAGTCTATTTGATTGAAATCTCGGCACTTAGACAACTTTTTTAATTTTTCGCTTTACAGTCATAAAAAT